>CAYHRM010000005.1:11068-25131 GCA_964359035.1 uncultured Planctomycetales bacterium | reverse complement strand
GTAGTAGGAAAATCTACGATCTCTTTACAAGTTTCTAATCACTTAACTAAGCAAGGCATCGGCGTGCTTTATGTTAGCGGCGAAGAATCTGTGGCTCAAACCAAGCTGCGCGCCAAACGTTTAGGTGAGTCAGGTTCGGATAATCTGTATATTGTTAATCAGACAGATTTATCTTTGATTATTGAATATATAAAAAAATTAAAACCTCAGGTCGTGGTGATTGATTCGATTCAGGTAATTTTTGATCCCGGGATTAGTTCTTCTCCTGGAAGTGTTAGTCAGGTCAGGGAATGCGCCGGAGCGCTTACGCAGATAGCTAAAACTACGGGAACCTCTATTTTTATTATTGGCCATGTGACCAAAGAAGGCTCTTTAGCTGGTCCACGTGTGTTAGAGCACATTGTGGATACGGTGTTGTATTTTGAAGGTGATCGTTTTGCGATTTATAGAATATTACGTGCTGTAAAAAATAGATTTGGCTCAACCAATGAAATTGGGGTATTTGAAATGGCTTCTGTTGGTTTATTAGAAGTAAAGAATCCTTCGGAGATATTTCTCTCTGAGCGGCCGAATAATGTTTCCGGTACCATTGTTACTTCGATTCTGGAAGGCTCGCGGCCTCTTCTGGTTGAGATTCAATCGTTGGTTTCTAGAAGTAGTTTTGGTTATGCCCGGCGCCGGGCGCAAGGCTTTGATTTTAACCGGCTTTCTTTATTAGTGGCAGTGCTGGAGAAGCGTATGGGCTTAGCTTTAGAGGCTGAAGATATATTTATTAATGTGGCGGGAGGAATTAAAATCGAAGATCCGGCAGCGGATTTAGCAGTGTGCGCGGTGATTGCTTCTAGTTTTCGCGATCAAGTGGTGATCCCTAAGGCGGTAGTTTTAGGTGAAGTGGGCTTAAGTGGTGAAATTAGGAGTATTTCGCAGGTGCTTACGCGCATAAATGAAGCGGAGAAATTAGGTTTCAAACATTGTATTTTACCAAAAAATAGTATTAAGAATCTTAAATTTAAAAAATCTGATATGGAGATTATTGCTGTTTCAACTTTAAAGGAAGCTTTAGATATTATTTTAGGATCATCAATTAAACAGCAGGACACCCCGCATTAATAAGGAATTGCGCGGGTGTGCCCTTGTGGGCAAGGAGGCAGGAAAATGGATTTATTGTTAGCGCGGCTTTTATTTGTTTTAGGTAGTATGTTTATTGGCTACCAGACGGCAGTATCTGGGGGCAATGGTTTTATTGGTATATCTATTGGAGGTTTGGCAGCGTTAGTGATGATTCTTTTGGAAATTGGTTTACGTAAGGTTTCGGTTAGCGGTTTATCTAGCGCTGTATTTGGATTAATTCTAGGTTTAATTATGGCTAAGCTTGTGGGGGATGCTTTTAGTTTGGCTTATATGGATGCCAATCTGCTTTCTCGGATTAGGGTGGGGTTAACTTTGATTTTTTGTTATTTGGGGATGGTTATGGCCTTACGCGGGAAAGATGAATTTAATATTATTATTCCTTATGTGCGCCTGCGCCGGCAGGACCAGTCTCAGGATGTAGTTCTGTTGGATACGAGTGTAATTATTGATGGCCGGATAGTAGATATCTGTAAAACACGTTTTTTGGGGGGCAAAGTAATTATTCCTAAATTTGTACTTAGAGAATTGCAACAGATTGCTGATTCAACTGATTCGATTAAACGCCAAAGAGGCCGGCGGGGCTTAGAGATACTTAATACTATCCAGAAGGAACCGGGGATGGATATTACAATACATGAACAGGATTTTAGTGAGACTTCGGAAGTTGATGCAAAGCTAGTTTTATTAGCTAAGTTGCTGGAGGCTAAAATTCTTACGGTTGATTTTAATTTAAATCGGGTAGCGAGTATTCAAGGGGTTAAGGTTTTAAATATTAATGAATTGGCTAATGCCCTTAAACCGGTAGTTTTTCCTGGCGAAGAGATGCATATCAAGCTGATCAAGGAAGGCAAGGAGCATAACCAGGCGGTGGGTTATTTGGATGACGGAACGATGGTTGTCGTTGAAGATGCCCGGCGTTTAATTGGCCAGGATGTTAAGGTCGAGGTAACCTCAGTTTTACAAACTCAAGCCGGTAGAATGATCTTTACCAAAATTGGAAAATAATGCTTAGTGCGATTATTCTGGCCGCCGGGCAAGGTAGGCGTTTGAAAGCAGCCGGGCCTAAACCTTTAGTGAAAATAGGAAAATTTCCGGCAATCATTTATTCTTTGAATGCTTTGGATAGGCACCCGGGCATTGATGAAATTATTGTGGTGGTAAATACTAAGAATCAGCGTTTGATAACTCAGCTGATCAAGAGCTTTTCTTTTAAGAAGGTTATAAAATTTGTTTTCGGCGGCAGGCGTCGGCAGGATTCAGTGTTTAATGGTTTAAGAATAGTAAATCCAAATAATAATTGGGTCTTAATTCATGATGCGGCCCGGCCGTTTATTGATCAGGAATCTATAGTTAAAGTTATTCTGGCGGCGAAAAAAACTGGTGCAGCTATTTTAGGGGTACCGGTGAAAGCCACGATTAAGAGTGCCCGTAAAGATTTGATGGTTAATAAGACAATAGACCGGGATAATCTCTGGGAGATTCAGACTCCCCAGGTTTTTAGCAAAGAGTTGATGCTTAAAGCATATAAAAAATACGATAAAGAAAAATTTACCGATGACGCTTCTTTGGTTGAAAAATTAAAAGTAAATGTTTTAATTGTTCAGGGAAGTTATCAGAATATTAAAATTACTACCGGTGAAGATTTATTATTTGCTGGGGTGATCGCTAAGAGGAGAGGCTATGCAATATAGGGTTGGTATTGGTTATGATATCCATCGCCTAGAGGAAGGAAGGAAATTATTTTTAGGTGCCGTGGAAATTCCATATGTTAAGGGGCTCTTGGGACATTCTGACGGGGATGCGCTGATCCATGCACTTTGCGATGCCTTACTGGGAGCTTTAGCGTTGGGGGATATTGGGGAGCATTTTCCGGATACGGATCCAAAATATCAGGGTATTGCTAGTAGCCAGTTGTTGAAGATAGTAAAAGATCTCTTGGATAAGAGCGGCTATAAAATTAATAATTTGGATATAATTATTATTGCGCAAGAACCAACGCTAACGCCTTTTAAGAAACAAATGAAAGAAAAAATTTGCGCGTTGTTAAATATCGGACATGGCGTTTTAAACATTAAAGCAAAAACTAATGAAGGATTGGGTGCAGTGGGCCAGGCTGAAGCAATTGCTTGTTATGCGACAGCTGCTTTAATTAGAGGAGAATAGCATGATTTATTTGATTAATATTTTAATTATATTACTAGTGATTTTTGTGATTAAGCTGGCGTTGATTTGGGTATTTTTTTATGCTGATATTAGGGCGGCGCAAAAAAGAGACCCGGCGGCTAAAAGTTTTATTGAGATAATCTTGCTTTATCCCGGGCTGCACGCTTTAGTTTATTATCGTCTTACGCATGCTTTATATGAGATGAAGTTATTTTTTTTAGCACGTTTCCTATCGCAAATTGCCAGGTTTTTTACCGGGATTGAAATACATCCCGGGGCAAAAATTGGCAAACGTTTTTTTATTGATCATGGATTAGGTGTAGTGATCGGAGAAACAGCGATTGTGGGAAATGATGTCTTGCTTTATCAAGGCTCAACTTTAGGCGGCACAGGGATTGTGAAGGGAAAGCGCCATCCTACGATTGGGAATAATGTTGTCATTGGGGCCGGAGCTAAAGTTTTGGGTAATATTGTTATCGGAGATAATTCATATATTGGAGCAAATGCGGTAGTGATCAAGGATGTTCCGCCGAACTCTACGGTGGTGGGTGTTCCCGGCAGGATTACTAAGCAGGATGGAAAGAAGATGGACATTAGCTTGGATCATGCGCGATTACTGGATCCGATTATGCAGTCAATTGAAGAGCTGCAGGATAGAATTAAAGAACTAGAGAAGAAGTAATTTTAGTAAATTTTTTTAGTTAAATTGATTTAATTTTATGTTTTGCTTCCGGCGCTGAAATTTTTCGCCGTGTGCAGCGGTTTGCGACTCACTTTCGGCGTATTTACATGTTTGATTGAAGCCTTTCGTTCGTCGCAATTCCTTGCACACTAGCACGAAGTGCATGCCGAAAAATTACTAATGCGCCTCCAGCAAAAACAAAAATTAAAATTAGCTATAGATAATCAAGTTCAAGTTGCCTGCTAAAATTGTTGGAGTATTTTAATATGAAAAATAATATTATTATATATAACTCTCTCACCAGGAAAAAAGAGCAGTTTATTCCTCTTAAAAAGCCGCAGGTAAAAATATATACCTGCGGAGTTACGGTTTATGATGCCTGTCATATTGGCCATGCCCGTAGTTTATTTATTTTTGATTTAATCCGTCGATATTTAAAATACCAGGGTTACCGGGTAAGTTTTGTGCGTAACATTACGGATATCGACGATAAGATAATCAAACGGGCGAATGAATTAAAAATAGACTGGAAGGAATTAATCGTTAAATATATCGATAGTTACAATCAGGATTTAGATAGTTTGGGGATAGGGAAAGCGGATTTTGAGCCGCGGGCAACGGAGAATATCCCGGATATGATTAAGTATATTGAAGGATTGATTCAAAAGGGGTATGCATATGAATCAGGCGGCGATGTGTATTTTAATGTTAGAAAATTTATTGGTTATGGGAAGTTATCCGGGCAAAGTATAGATGAAATGCAAAAAGGGGTAAGAATAGAACCAAGCGATCTGAAAAAGGACCCATTAGATTTTGCACTATGGAAACGCTCTAAAGAAAATGAACCTTCTTGGCCAAGCCCATGGAGGCGAGGGGGACGTCCCGGCTGGCATATCGAGTGTTCGGTTATGTCGCAAAAATTTCTCAAGACCCAAACTCTGGATATTCACGCCGGAGGCAGAGATTTAATTTTTCCGCATCATGAGAATGAATTGGCGCAGAGCGAATCTTATAGCGGTAAATTATTTGCTAAATATTGGATTCATCACGGCCTGCTTACGATTAATACGCAAAAGATGTCTAAGTCACTTGGGAATTTTATAACTATTAAGGATTTTATCGCCAAATACCATAATCCGGAGCTACTTAAGTTTTTCTTTTTGTCCGCGCATTATGGCCATCCGATAGACTACAGTGATGCAAAAATAGAGGAGGCTAGGCAGGCATTGCAAAGGATTGTTATTTTTATGGATAAGGCTAAATTGGCCAGGCCCGGATTAGGGGTATCTTTTTTAAAAATAATTCCTCAAGAAATAGTTTTACTTAAAAATAAATTTATAGCTTCTTTAAATGATGATTTTAATACGCCGGAAGCTTTGGCTTGTGTTTTTGAGTTAGTAAATTTAGGAAACAAAAACATAACTAAGGCAGATTTTGTTTTTAACGTCAAGAATACGTTAAATGAAATGCTTAAAATTTTAGGAATTAGTCTTAAAATCGTTAAAATCGATACCGAAATTAGCGATGATGAAATTAAATTAAAAATTCAAAGTAGAGTAGATGCTAAACAAGCTAAAGATTACGCATTGGCTGATAAAATTAGAGAAGAGTTAGAAGGGCAGGGCGTGATTTTAGAGGATACTAAAGAAGGTACAACTTGGCGAAGGAAATTATAGAGGTTGACTTGGATTGTTTCGGAGCGCACGTGAGAATTTTGCGCGGGCACGGTTGCCCCTGATAAATGTCTAGGCAGAGCGCAAAATTCTGGCTGAGCGCAGTCCGCCATTGATTCAGTGGCGGACAAGCTCCCTTGGGGAGAAACAAGACAAAGCAGCCGCTAAAAATTAGTTAATATGAAAAATAAATTCATTACATTTGAAGGTTCAGAGGGCTGTGGAAAAAGCACGCAGTCAAAGATGCTTTTTGATTATCTCAAAGCTAAAGGATTAAATGTCATTTATCTGCGTGAGCCAGGAGGAGTAAGGCTAAGTGAGATGATCAGGACGATATTACTTGATCCTAAAAGCAAGATATCCGCTCAAGCAGAAACTTTACTTTATATGGCGGCGCGGGCTCAGGTGGTTGAGGAGATTATTAAGCCTGCGTTAAAAGCTAAAAAAATAGTTGTTTGCGACAGATTCCTTGATTCTACTATTGCTTATCAGGGGTTTGGGTTAGGTATAGATATAAAGTTAATAAAATCTTTAGGTAGTTTTGCTACACAAGGGATTAAGCCTGGTTTAACTATTTTTTTAGATTTACCGGTTAAAAGTGGGCTTAAGTATCGGCTTAACTGTAAAGATCGGATTGAACAGCGTTCGGTAAATTATCATGAAAAGGTTAGACAGGGGTATCTGACATTGGCTAAACAAGAACCGCAGAGAATTAAAATCGTAAAAGTTTTAGAAGATAAGTTTAAGACGCAAAATAAAATTAGGGAGATGGTGAATGCGTTTTAGTGATATTTTAGGCCACGCTGGAACATTAAATATAATTCAGAGTTATTTAGAAAAATCTCGTTTTTCTGGTTCTTTTATTTTTAGTGGGCCAGAGGGGATTGGTAAGAGGATGGTTGCTAAAATCATCGCCCAGCAGCTTAATTGTACGGAGCAAATTGATCGGCCATGTGGTAGTTGTAATGCATGTTTAAAGATTCAAAATCAAACCCATCCGGATCTGCATATTATTCAAAATGAGCAAGCTCAAATCAAGATGGAGGATATTCGCGGCATTTTGCGGCAGGCAAGTTTTCGGCCGTATGAGGGCGCGGTAAAGGTTTTTATTATTGATAATGCGCATAAGCTTAATTCCGAGGCCGCTAACTCTTTGCTTAAAGTCTTAGAGGAGCCGCCTAAGGATGTGCTGATTATTTTGGTTACGCATAAACCCCAAAATATTATTAAAACCGTGCTTTCTCGTTGTAAGGAAATAAAGTTTTTTCCGTTAGTCAGGGCGCAATTAGAAGCGGTTTTAATTAAAAGTTATGCTTTAGATAAGGCTAGTGCGCATTTTTTGGCATATTATGCGGAAGGGCGGTTAGGCCTGGCTTTAAGATTGAAGGATACCCCGTTACTGCAGCAGAAGAATAAAATATTTGATGCCTTTATTCTTTCCTCAAAACCGTTTGATCGTAATATTATGAATCAAAGTAAGGAGGAATTACAAGTTTGCTTGAATATTTTAGCTTCTTGGTTTAGGGATATATATATGCTTAAATGTGGTTTGTCTGATAAGGATATAATTCATTTAGATCGGCATAGTGATTTATTAAAAATAATTCCTAGGTTTTCCTTTAAGCAGCTGGATGATATTATGTCTACGCTTTCGGAAAGCTCTTTGTATTTAGAGAAGAATATTAATAGTAAGTTACTTTTGCATAATTTAGGAGCTCAACTATGGAAGGCATGATTTTAGTTAAACTTAATAATTCTGGTCTTGTGCAATTTTACCAGATTGGTAATTTAATTCTAAAAGTTGGTGATAATGTGATTGTTGAGCATGATCGGGGCCTGGATTGTGGTTGCGTGATCCCGGTTGGCCATGCGCATTGTTGTGCTGAGGATATTCCTAAAGAGTTGCCTAAAAAAATAATTCGTTTGGCCAAAGAAAGTGATTTAAAACAGGTTCAAGATAATGTGATTAAAGCTAAAGAAGCTTTTAATGCTTGTGAAAAGAAGATCGGTGAGCATAAATTAGACATGAAGCTGGTTAAGGCGGAGTATTCTTTTGACCGTTCTAAAATCTTATTTTATTTTACTTCCGATGGGCGGGTAGATTTTCGTAATTTAGTTAAAGATTTAGCTAAGGTATTTAAGGCGCGCATTGAATTAAGGCAGATTGGGGTGAGGGATGAGGCTAGGCTTTTTGGCGGGTATGGTTCATGCGGCCGCGAGCTTTGCTGCAAAAAATTCTTAAAAGATTTTGAGCCGGTAACGATTAAGATGGCCAAAGAAGAGGGCTTACCGTTGAATCCGCCTAAAATTTCCGGTTTATGCGGCAGGTTAATGTGCTGCTTATCTTATGAATATGAAACTTATAAAATATTGGCTAAGGGGCTGCCGCGTGAAGGGGAGAATTTGAATACTCCTGAGGGTAAGGGCAAGGTGATTAACGTGAATGTTTTTAAGCGCTTAGTTAACGTACAGCTTGATGAGGGTGGTTATATCGAGGTAAGTTATAAGGAAAAAGAACATGTTAAATAAATTCTATATTACTACTCCCATCTATTATGTGAATGCCTCTCCGCATATTGGCCATTCCTACACCAATATTGCTGCTGATACGTTGGCCCGCTATAACCGTAATCTTTTAGGGAAAGAAAATGTCTGGTTTCTTACCGGAACGGATGAACACGGACAGAAGATAAGTAAAGCCGCTCAGGAGGCCAAGCTTTCTTCTATTGAGTTTGTCGATAAAGTGGTGATACAGTTTCAGGATTTATGGAATAAACTTCAGATATCAAATGATGATTTTATTCGCACAACTCAAGAGCGGCATATTAAATGTGTGCAGAAAGCGTTACAAATAGTGTATGAAAAGGGGGATATTTACGAGGATAAATATGAGGGGTGGTATTGCATCCCCTGTGAAACATTTTGGCCTAAGACTCAAATTACGGATAATCTTTGCCCGGACTGTAAGCGTGCACTTGAAAATATCAGTGAGACGAATTTCTTTTTCAAATTATCAAAATATCAGGCTTGGCTGATTAAATATATTAAGGATACCGATCAACATCCAGAGCGTATTCATTATATTCAGCCGGTAAGCCGAAGAAATGAGGTTTTAAGTTTCTTAGAGAATAATAAATTAGAGGATCTTTGTATCTCCCGGCCGGTGGAGAGGCTTAGTTGGGGCATTCCGCTGCCTTTTAGCGCAAAACATGTTACCTATGTTTGGTTTGATGCTTTAATTAATTATATTAGTGCGGTAGGTGAATTTGATGATAAAAATGTTTATCGTTCTACTTGGTGGGATAAAGATGTAAAGGTTGTGCATTTGGTGGGTAAGGATATTTTAAGGCATCATGCGATCTACTGGCCGATTATGTTGGAGGCTTTAGGCATAAGGCAGCCGGATACTATTTTTGCTCATGGTTGGTGGATGATGAATGAAGATAAGATGTCAAAATCGCGTGGTAATGTGGTCAATCCGGTTGAGATGGTCGATAAATTTGGCATAGACGTTTACCGGTATTTTCTTTTGCGCGATGTACCATTTGGTTCAGATGGTAATTTCTCACAAGAAGCTATAATTAAGAGGTTTAATGGTGATCTGGCTAATGATTTAGGCAACCTTGTTTATCGCACACTTACGATGATTGAGAAATATTATGCGGGTTTGATTCCAGAATTAGATATAAATGAGATTGAATATGACGCTAGTGGTGAAAATCTAAAAGAGAAATTAAAACAGTTGCCCCAGGCAGTTAATCTACCGTTAAGTTGGAATAATGATTTTAGTTTAGCGCTGGAAAAAGTTTGGGAAGTTATTGGTATAACTAATAAATATGTTGAGGAAACTAAACCCTGGAACTTGGTAAAAGAGGGTAAAGATCAGCAGCTTAAGGCTTTTATCTGTTTATTGGTTCAGGCGATTAGGGCCGTTGGCCAGGCAATTGCTCCGTTTATGCCTAAGACTGCGGAAGCGATTATCTTGCAATTAGGCACCGATAAGATTATAAAAGGTAGCCCTCTGTTTCCGCGCATTGAAGTTAAAAAAAAGTAAATAATTATTCTTTATGTTGATTGATACTCATTGCCATCTTGATTTTCCAGTTTTTGATCCGGATCGCGATCAGGTTATTCGGCGTGCTCTGGAATCAGGAATAAATTATTGTATTAATATTGGTGCGACTTTGGAGTCTTCAGCTGCTTCTTGTGTATTGGCTCTTAAGTATCCGGGAATTTATGCTAGCGTAGGCGTGCATCCACATGATGCAGATACTTTTGACCATCAGGCAGAGGCCAGATTAAGGCAGTTGGCTGCTGGGCAAAAGGTGGTGGCGATCGGGGAAACGGGTTTGGATTATTACCGTAATTTATCGAGTAAAGAAAATCAAAGGCAGGCCTTTCTTAAGCAGATAGATTTAGCCAAAGATTTAAATTTGCCGGTAGTTATACATTGTCGACAGGCGGAAGAAGAAACGTTACAGATTTTAAGATTGGCCTTACCGCTTAGGGCAGTGGTGCATTGTTTTTCCGGAGATGAAAGTTTTTTAAAGGAATGCCTAGGTTATGGTTTTTTAATTTCGTACACCTGTAATATTACTCATAAGAAAGCTCAAGGTTTAAGGGAGATGGTTAGATTAACTCCGCTAGATAAATTAATGCTTGAAACTGATGCGCCGTATTTATCTCCGGAAGGGTTTCGGGGCCAGCGGAATGAACCGTTGCAGATAAAACTATTGGCACAGGAAGTTAGTCGGATTAAAGAGGTTAGTTTTGAAGAGACTGCCAATAAAACGACTCAAAACGCAAAAGAATTTTTTAGTTTACCATGGAAATAATTAGGGACGTTTCTATTTAATTAAATAGAAACGGTCCCATTATTTGAAACGGTCCCATTGTTTATTATAGAAACGTCCCCTAATTAAATTAATTTATTCTATGAGTGCTAAAGTTTCTTTAGTTAAGTGTAATAGTTATGAACCAGCCATCGTGCAGCAAGCGCTTGGTAATGCGCTTGGCCTCTTAGGCGGGATTAAATGTTTTATTAAGCCGAACTCAACAGTATTAGTTAAGCCGAATTTATTAATGTCGAAAAGCCCGGATTTTGGTATTACTACACATCCGGAGGTGGTCAGGGCGGTTATTCGATTATTAAAAGAGATAAATTGCAAAATTATTGTTGGTGATGGCCCGAGTGTTTGGGGCCAGTATGTAGAAAATGTTGATCAAGTTTATGAAATTACCGGGATAAAAAAAGTTTGTCAGGATGAGGATGTAAGGTTGGTAAATTTTGATCAGCGCCGAATGCGTAATAAATTCCCTCTTACTGTTTGGCTGGATGAATGTGATTGTTTAGTTAGTTTACCTAAATTTAAAACTCATGAATTTACTTTAATTACGGGTGCGATCAAGAATCTTTTTGGTTTGGTTTCCGGAACTTATAAAACTGAGCTGCATAAGAATTATTTTACTCCGGCTGATTTTGCTAAGATTCTCGTGGATATCTACCAAGAGGCAAAACCGCGCTTAACGATTATAGATGGAGTATTAGCCATGGAGGGTGATGGGCCGGCAACTAGCGGGATAACCCGTCAACTAAATCTTTTAATGGCTGGTTCTGATTGCGTGGCCTTAGATACAATTATGGCCAAGATTATGGGGATTAATCAAGGTGAGGTTTTAACGACTAAAGAGGCGGCTTCGCGTAACTTGGGGGAAGATGTGTTAAGCAAGATAC
Organism: uncultured Planctomycetales bacterium; assembly: GCA_964359035.1. Taxonomy (GTDB): domain Bacteria; phylum Omnitrophota; class Gorgyraeia; order Gygaellales; family Profunditerraquicolaceae; genus UBA6249. The sequence goes on along the minus strand of CAYHRM010000005.1, from coordinate 13,748 downwards.
AAATAGCAGGAGAGGATGTCGATAAGTTGAATATTCGCCCCTTTATTTTACCGAAAAATGCAGTAAAAAAAACCAACTTTCCTCCTATCGTAAAAAAGATCTTAAAAATTTTAGTTAGGTACTATCCTTATTCATTGCGTTTAAAATGTACGCGTTGCGGCCATTGTGTTAAAGTTTGTCCAAATCAATGCATCAGGCTTGAAAAAAGCGGAATACAGATTAATTATAAAAAATGTATTGCTTGTTTTTGCTGCCAGGAGGCTTGTCCGGAAGCGGCAATTGCTGTGAAGAAAAGTTTATTGGCTAAATTAATCGGATTGTAATAATTTTTATGGGTCCTGTCTTGGGGTATTTTCTTGCGCTAACGTGCTACGAAAACATCCCAGCCACCCGTAAAAATATATAGCAGCTATAAATATGAAGATTCGCACAATAGATTGGAAAAATAACAAGATTAGAATAATTGATCAAACTAGGTTACCGCATAAGTTAGTTTATATTAACCTTGGTAACTTAAAAGATCTCTGGCAGGCAATTAAGATTATGCAGGTGCGGGGCGCTCCGGCTTTAGGAGCAGCTGCTGGTTTAGGGATGTACTTGGGAATAAAAGATTCTGTTTGTTCTGATTGGAAGAAGTTTAGTCAGGAATTAAGTAAGGTAGCAAAATATCTCGGCAGCTCTCGTCCGACCGCCAGGAATTTATTCTGGGGGATAGAGAAAATACAGAAAATCGCTTTAGCTAATAAAAGTCAATCCGTTTCAAAAATTAAACAGATTATATTGGCTCAGGCTAAGTTGATTATGCACCAAGATATGATTTCTTGCCGTAAGATTGGTGCTTATGGAGCTAAGCTACTTAAAAATGATAGTAGGGTATTAACAATCTGTAATGCCGGGATATTGGCGACTATTGATTATGGCACTGCTTTAGGAGTTATTTATTCTGCTGGGCAGCAGGGTAAGAAAATAAAAGTTTTTTCTACTGAAACACGGCCTTTACTGCAGGGTGCGCGCTTAAGCGCCTGGGAGCTGCATAAAAAAGGTACAGATGTTACTTTGATTGCCGATAATACTGCTGCTAAGCTTATGTCTGATGGAGAAATCGATATGGTAATTACCGGAGCAGATTGTATCGCGGCTAACGGCGATACCGCTAATAAAATTGGTACTTTCAATCTGGCAGTTTTAGCCAAATACCACAGGGTCCCTTTTTATGTTGCTGCGCCGCAGAGCACTTTTAATTTAAGGATAAAAAATAAAGCGGGTATTAAGATTGAAATACGTAATCCTAAGGAAATAACGAGTATTTTATTTAAAAAAAATGTTGCGCCGAAAAAGGCCAAAGTACTTAATCCGGCTTTTGATGTTACTCCACACCAGTTAATCAGCGGGATTATTACAGATGAGGGGATCATTCGGCCGCCGTATTTAAAAAATATCAGCAAAATTTTTGAGGTAAATAAATGCGTTTAAAAGATATCGGTGAATTTGGATTGATTAAGAGGTTTCAGAAAAAAATTAGTATTAATTCTTCCGTGGTTAAGGGTAGCGGGGATGATTGCGCGGTTTTGAAATTCGATAAGAGTAGTTATCAATTATTTACCTGTGATATGATTGTGGAGGGGGTAGATTTTAGTAAAACTGCTGATTTTAAATTTGTGGGGCAAAAGGCGTTGGCGATATCTATTAGTGATATTGCGGCTTGTGGAGGAGTTCCTAAGCATGCGGTTGTGGCATTGGGATTATCTAGAAATATGCAGCTGCATCAGATTGATCGGCTGGCCAAGGGGTTATTTGATTTGGCGGAAAGATTTAATATTAATATTGTGGGAGGAGATATCTCTGCTTCGCGTAAGTTGATCATTGATGTGAGCATGTTAGGAATCGTTGAGAAGAATAAACTTTGTCTACGCCAGGGAGCAAAAATTAATGATATGATTATGGTTACTGGTGAGTTTGGGGGCGCGATTAAAGGAAAACATTTAAAATTTATTCCACGTTTAAAAGAGGCACAGTTTTTGGTGAATAATTTCAAGATTAATGCGATGATCGATGTTTCTGACGGGTTGGTGCAGGATTTAGGGCATATTTTAAAGCAGAGCTCAGTAGGGGCGGTCCTATATGAAAGCCTGATTCCATTGAGCAAGCAGGCTCAAGGCATAGAAGAGGCCCTTTGCTCGGGAGAGGAGTTTGAGCTGCTTTTTACTGCCCCTAGAGATCAGGCGAGTAAAATTATTAAGAGTTCCAAATATCGTTTTAAAGTGATTGGGGGAATTATGCCGGAATCATTTGGCCTAAGATTAATTAATTATAAAAATAGATATTCTGGGCTAAAACTAAAGGGGTATCGTCATTTTTGATGGAAAAATTATCTTTATCGGTTAATCAAACATTAAAGTTAGGTAAAAAGATCGCTCGCCAGCTTAAGGGTAACGAGATTATTCTTTTATCCGGTTCATTGGGGGCAGGCAAGACAGTTTTAGCCAAAGGAATTGCACAGGGGCTAGGGATTGATAAAAATAATGTCGTTAGTCCGACTTTTGTTTTGTTGCGTGTATATCAAGGAAAGTTTTTATTGCAGCACTTTGATTTTTACCGCATTAAAACTACGAAGGATTTGTGGGCTTTAGGTTGTAAGGAATATTTGTATCCCGATGCGGTAACGGTAATTGATTGGCGA
>CAYHRM010000005.1:0-11058 GCA_964359035.1 uncultured Planctomycetales bacterium | reverse complement strand
TTAAAGCTAAAAATCAAAGGGGTTTTCAGTTTACGGCTCAAGGCGCCGGGTATAAAAAATTATTGGAAAAAATTTATGAAAATATTAGGAATTGATACTACGACTAAGCGTCTTTGTCTGGGATTGTATGTAGACGGAAAATTTTACGAATATAGCCTGCAGGTAGGTAGGAGCCTTTCGCTGTTGTTGATTCCGACTATTCAGCGGGTGCTGGGTGCGTTAGGATTAAAAATAGCGGATATTGATTATTTTGCCTGTGGCTTGGGCCCGGGGTCTTTTACGGGCATGCGTATAGGGTTAGCGACGATAAAAGGATTAAGCGTTGTAAAAAATAAGCCGGTGATTGGAATATCGACATTAGATATTCTGGCTAAGAATGCACCGCTAAAAGATCGTTTGATTGTTACTGCGCTGGATGCCAGAAGGGCACTTATTTATTGCAGTTCTTATAAGTATGAGCGGGGCAGTTTAAAACGTCAGAGCGCATATTTACTTTTGAGCCTGGATGAATTAATTAAAAAGTTTCCTTCTAAGGTAGTGATTTTGGGAGATGCTGTAGCTTTGTATGGTGATGCGCTATTAACGCGCATTAAAAACGCTACGGTCTTAGATAAGGATTATTGGAGTCCGCAAGCGCACCAGCTTATGGATCTGGCGCTGGCCAAGATTAAAGCTAAACAATTTTCCTCTGTTTTAACCATCAAACCGATTTATTTATATCCTAAAGAATGCCAAATAAAAACGCGATAGGTTACCGGCCTACCTGGGCAGAGGTTAATCTGGATTATTTAGAGCATAATTTTAAAGCGGTTAAATCCCTATTACATCCGCAGATAGAAGTTTTAGTTACAGTAAAAGCTGATGCCTATGGCCATGGTTTAGTGGCGGTAGCCAAAAGATTAGTGGTTTGCGGGGTAGATTATTTAGGAGTGGCCTCGATTGATGAGGGGATAGCATTAAGAAAAGCTAAAATAAAAACTCCGATCTTGCTATTGGGCTTGATTCTTAAAAAAGATATTGAGCCGCTTTTTACCTATCAACTTACTCCCACTGTTTGTGATCGGAAAATGGCGGCTGCACTTAATGCTCGAGCCGCTGTATTAAAACGAAGGATCCCCATACATATTAAAGTTGACACCGGGATGGGGAGGATCGGCGTTTCACATACCGAGGCATTAGAATTAGTTACCTATATTCATCAGCTTAAAAATATTATTATCCAAGGTATTTTTACGCATTTTGCTTTGGCGGATTTTGACCGTAAATTTACTGTTTTACAAATTAATTTATTTAACAAGTTAATCAGTGAATTAAAAAAGAGGGGAATTGTTATCCCCTTAGTACATGCTGCTAATAGCATTGGTTTAATTAGCCATCGTAATAGTCATTTTACGATGGTTAGGCCGGGTTTAGTAATATATGGTTTATATCCGAAGAAGAACTTAGGTATAAAATTAAAACCGGTGTTAAGTTTTAAAACTCGCGTGGTTTTTGTTAAGCAGGTGGGTCCAGGTTGTGGGATTAGTTATGGTTTAACTTATATTACTAAACGTAAAACATGTATTGTTAGTTTGCCGGTGGGTTATGGCGATGGTTATCCGCGTAATCTTTCTAATTTAGCCTGGCTTTTAATTGGCGGCCGGCGATTTCGGATTAGTGGTAGAATTTGTATGGACCAGATTATGGTCGATGTGGGTAATTTTAAGCCAAAGATTGGTGATGAAGTTGTTTTAATCGGGAAACAGGGTAAACATCAAGTTACGGTTGAAGAGCTTGCGGATTTATCGGGTACAATTGCTTATGAAATTGTTTGTGGTTTAGGCAGCCGAATTCCAAGAATTTATAAGTAGAAAATAAATAAAAATAAATGGGACCGTTTCTATTTAATTAAATAGAAACGGTCCCATTTATTTTATGGTAACTTTGCGATAAGATAAAGGCTGCCGGAGAGAACGATGATATGGCTTAATGAAGCAGCTAGCGCAGGCATTAATAAGCCGGATTTACCTATTGCTAGGCAGATAGCATCCAGGACATAATAGAGAAACCCTACGATAATAGAGACTCCGATTGCCGACATTCCGGTTGCACGTTTACGCATGAGCAGTGAAAAAGGAATTCCCAAGAGTATAATAATAATGCTGGTAAAAGGTGAAGTAAGGCGTTGATAAAGGTCTACCTTTAAATTTCGAATTACCGTAGTTGCCCCGCTTTTAGAAAGTATCCAAATATAATCTTGCATTTGGTGAATGTTCATCTGTTCGGGTTTCTGCCTTAAGGAAGCGAGGTTTTCAGGAGTCTCTGGTATACTCATAATTTCTTCTTCGAGATAGTTTGGTTCATCGATTACCTGGCTATTATTGTCAAATTTATAGGTAATACTTTGATAAAATTTCCATAATCCGTCCTGGTAAGTTCCTTTGGTGGCGATGATTTTCTTAGTTAGATTCTGATTTTCATCTTGTTCTAGAATTGTAATCCCTTCCATGGTTTTAGTGGCAGGGGAAAATTTAGCGATGAAAAATAGCCTGTTTCTTAAGCCATAGAGAGTAAGGTTGGTGATCGGCTCGTTTTTCTTAGGCTTACCTTTTATTGAACCTTCTTCGATTTGGATCTTGATTTTTTGATTTTCAGTTAAAGAGATAGGGACGAGCCTATCGTTAACCCAGAATACCGTTAAGCTAATCAATAAGCCAAAGATTAAGGCATTGCGGGCAATTTCAAATATGCTTAAACCGCTTGAGCGCATAGCGATTATTTCGTTATTGTGATTAAGTTTTCCGAAGGTGTAAACTGTGCTTAAGAGGCAAGCAAAAGGGGAGACCTGCACAAACATAATCGGTAAATATGAAAGGTAGTAGCGGACCAGGAGCGCTAAGGTAGCCTGATGTTTTAATACTTCATCTAAATTAGAAAGCAGGTCAATAACGACATAGAGAAATAAAAATACAAAGATGCAGGAGAAGAATATATAAATAATGGATTTTAAAATGTAACGGTCTAAGATGCGCATAGTTTATAGGTTAAATATCCTCCGATGCTGGCACAGATGATATTGGGTATCCATAGAGCTAAAGCGGCCGGTAGGACTCCTTCTATGGCTAAAGCGGTTAAGCCGATATACATAGGGTAATAGCAGGCAATAATTAAGACGGCAATGCCGATATTAATGGATTTTTCACGTCGACGCGTAATAATGCCTAAAGAAGATCCTAACAGCATGAAAACAAAGCAGGAGAAGGCTAGGGCTAACTTTTCATGAATTTTAGTAATCAGCGGAGCCGGGCTAATGCCTTCGGATTTAAGTTTGGCCGCTTCTTGCTTTAGTTCATGGATCGTCATTTCTTTGTACTTTTTATCGACAACTTTATCTTGCATTTGGGCTATATCTAGGTTCATAAAGTAAGTACGAAAATTAAGTTTGTAGAAGTTGGTGGGATTTTCCGGGTCAGGCTCATCAGAGGTCCCATCGATAAGTTTTAATTTAATCGTATTTTGTCCGGGAATAGTGATAAATTCTCCGGCTTTAGCCACAATCGTGCGGGTTGGCCGGTCATCTCCTTGAGGTTCATAAATTCGAATGTTATTAAGCCGATTTTTCTTTTGGTCAACATGGTAGATAAAAAGGATGTATTTTTTGAAAGAATCAATGAATACCCCTTCCTCAAAAGCGGCGGTAGGATTCTTGATCCCCATTTCTTGTAAAGTTTTACGATAAGCAAAATGTGAATATGAAGCGGCTTGGTCATTAAAAACTGCTAGGGCTAAGCTTAAGGCTAATCCAATCATTAATAAAGGCAGCATTAATTTAAATAAATTTATTCCGCTTGCGCGAATGGCAATTACTTCATTGTCACCGCTTAGCCTTCCCAGGGCTAACAATACTGCCACCAGAATGGATATGGGTAAGGTATAGGTGACAATATAAGGAGTAAGATAGACAAAAATCTGGATTACGCTAAAGATGTCCACCCCTTTATTGATTACTAAATCTGCAATGCGTTTTAAATTTCCGATGAGCACCATGACAAAGGTAAGTACCCCCAAGCATAATAATAGCGGACCAAGGAATTCTCTTAAAATATAATTGCGTAAGATTTTCATGTTTAGCTGGCTAAAGTTAAAAGAAGTACTTTTTTTGCTCCGGCTTCCTTTAGGCATTTGGCGGCCTCGCTTGAGGTTGAGCCGGTAGTTAAAACGTCATCGATTAATATTAAATTTGCATCTTTAATTAATTCTGGCTTGGTTACTGCAAAACTATTCTTTACATTTTGGCAGCGCTCCGAAAAAATTAGTTCCGTCTGAGTTTTGGTGGATTTAACGCGGATGAGGGCATTGGTTAAGACCTTTTTATTAAACTCTTGTCCGATTTGTTGACTTAAGATTTCCGCTTGGTTAAATTCTCTTTCCCGTTGCCGGCTTTTGTGTAGTGGTATCGGGATAACAAAATCAAGATGTTCGATGGGTAATTGATAATCTCGGATAAATGTATTCATTAGTTTTCCTAAGGGTTTACCTAAATAATCCTTACCGGAATATTTAAATTCATGAATTAGCCTTTTTATCGTTCCGGTATATTTGCAAGGGCTAAAGGCCCGGTCAAAATAATAATTAAATTTATGACATAGACAGGCGTTTTCTTTGATTGCCTGGGTATCTAGATGCCTGCCGCAGCTAGCGCAGAAAGGGGGTAAGTTTTTTTCAATCTTATCCCAACAGTTAGTGCAAATTAATTGTTGTTGGTCAGCAGATTGGATTATATTTTTACAAACTAAGCAGCCGTTTGGATAAATTAAATCCTTTAAGCCTTTAAACAACCCCCGCAACATAAAGATATAATATCAATGAAAATTAGGTTTGTCAAAGTAATTGACAGTCGGCTTTATCGATAGTAGAATAAAAATCATGGAAAAGTTAAATTTTACGCAACTTAAAGAAAAATTATTCAATTTGTTAAATCAGGAAGCCTTAAAAAGGGGAAAATTTCTTCTTTCTTCCGGTAAGGAAAGTAATTATTATCTTGATGGGCGCGTAATTACTTTGAGCCCGCAAGGCGCTTATTTAGTAGCAAGTATAATTCTTGATATGCTTGAGGATGAAGTTTTAGATGCGATTGGTGGGCCAACCTTGGGGGCTGACCCGATTGTGGGGGCCTTGGCGGTATTAAGTTATATTAATCAGCATCCGATTAAAACTTTTATCGTGCGTAAACAGGCTAAGGAGCATGGGACATTGCAACAGGTAGAGGGGCCGGCATTGAAAAATGGCGATCGAGTGATTTTGGTTGATGATGTAGCTACTAGCGGTAAGGCGATTTTGGAAGCTAAGCAGGCTTTGGATAAAATCGGAGTAATTGCCGATAAGGCAATTGTAATTGTTGATCGTAATCAGGGAGCGGTAGATAATTTAGCCAAAGTAGGGGTAAAATTAGAATCTATTTTTAAGATTGCAGATTTTGGTTTATAGAAAGTTCTTGTGGAAAAGATAAAAATTGTAGTAGTGGGTGGTGGGCCAAGCGGGATGATGGCGGCAATCCGGGCGCAAGCTTGCGGCCAGGAGGCCATTCTATTGGAAAAAAAAGGCACTCTCGGCAATAAACTTCTCTTAAGCGGCAAGGGCCGCTGTAACCTTACTAATACTGAAGACCTTCCTAATTTTTTAAAACGTTTTTCTAAAAATGGTGATTTCTTAAGAGATGCTTTTAAGAAATTATTTAATCAGGAGTTGATTTCTTTTTTTGAACAGCGGGGTTTAAAGCTGAAAATTGAACGTCAACTGCGCGTTTTCCCGCAGAGCGATCGATCTTCCAGTATTTTAGATGTATTAGAAAATGAGCTGGAAAAGGTGGGAGTGCAGGTTATTTGTCGCAGCAAGGTTGTGGATTTAATTGTTTCTGGCCGCCAGGCCAAGGGGGTGCGTTTAGAGAATGGCCAGAATATTCTCTGTGATCGGATTATTTTAGCTTGTGGAGGGGCAAGCTATAGCTTTACCGGCTCTGATGCTTCGGGGATAAATATTGCTAAAAAGTTAGGCCATGCCATCGTGCCTTTGCAGGCAGGTTTAATTCCATTGGATGTGAAACAAAATTTTGTCAAAAAGTTAGAAGGATTAACTTTACGTAATATTAGGCTTAAATTTTCTAATGGTAAAGAAGATATTCTCTCTGAGATTGGTGAATTAATTTTTACAGCCAGTGGAATATCCGGTCCGCTGGTTATTACGTTGAGTGGTAAAGTCATTGATTTGCTGACCCCTGGAAAATCTGTGTTTGTGGATATAGATTTAAAGCCGGCTTTATCCATTCAACAGTTGGATGCTCGTCTGCTTAGGGAGTTTAAATTAAATTCTAAAAAAAGTTTTAAGAATATACTTAAAGAATTATTGCCTTTACGTTTGATTATGGTTTTTATCGATTCCGCCGGAATTGATCCGCTTAAAAAATGCAGCCAGATTACGCTTAAAGAAAGGGAAAAGATTATTTCTTTACTTAAGGGGTTTCATTTAGAGATTTCTGGGCCTCGGCCGATTGAAGAGGGGATGGTTACGCGGGGCGGAGTGAGCTTAAAAGAAATTAATCCGCGTTCCATGGAATCGCGTCTGATCAAGGGATTATATTTTTGCGGAGAAATGATTGATGTTGATGCGGATACCGGTGGATTTAATCTTCAGGCGGCTTTTTCCACGGGGTATTTAGCTGGGGAAAGCGCGGCAATGAGTTAGTATTATATTTACGGGCGGCGGGCCTTGGACTCGAGCAGCATCTCAAAAATTCGAGCGGTGCGGCGAGAGACAAGGCTCGACAGGACTCGTAAATAATATATCCGATGAGTAAAATTTACTTAGCTTCAAATTCTAAGGCCAGAAAGAAGTTGTTAGAGAAATTTGGCCTGAAGTTTAAAGTCCTTCCTTCTAAAGTTAAAGAGCATTCTCATCGTGGTAATTTATCATACTCCCAGCTTGTGCAGGTTAATGCCCGAAATAAGGCTAAAAGTGCAGCCGCCAGGGTAGCGGATGGTATTATTATTGCTGCCGATACGATCTGCGTGCAGGATGGCAAGATATTTGGCAAGCCGAAAAATATCTCCGATGCCTGTCGGATGCTCAAGCAGCTCTCTAGTAAACCGCAGTGGCTTTATACCGGACTGGCAGTGATAAAAAAATCTAAAACAAAACAGAAGCTCCTGTTGGATTATGAAAAAACAAAAGTTTATATGGATAAATTAACTTTGGCACAGATTAATAATTATTTTAAACAAGTTTCTCCTTTGGATAAGGCAGGAAGTTTTGATATTCAGGGTAAGGGTGCTTTTTTTATTAAGCGTATTGATGGCTGTTTCTATAATGTGGTCGGCTTGCCTTTAAGGAAGCTGTACCAGATGCTTAGGAAAATTGGCTTGGAGTTGTTTTCGTTTTTTTTAATTACTAGTTGTTGTTTGCTTACTACAGTTTTTTTATTTGGCTGTTCTACGGAATATAATTTAGCGACTAAGCAGGAGGAAAAATTTTATTATAGTACTGATAAAGAAGTGCAGATGGGCCAGTCAATTGACCGTAGGGTAGGAAAAGAACTGAAATTCTCTGCCGATCCCTTGCAGCAAAAACGCACAGAAGATATTGGTAAAAAAATAGCTTTAGTCAGTGATAGAAAAGAAATTGATTACCATTTTAGGGTTTTAGACGACGATGAGGTTAATGCCGTGTCTTTGCCCGGAGGTTATATCTATGTTAACAGTGGGTTATTAGAAAAAGTGGCTAATGATGATGAATTGGCCTGTATTTTAGCGCATGAAATAGGCCATATTGTGGCTCGGCATAGCATTAAGAAGTTGCAAGCGATGCAGGGCTATTCTATTTTAAGAGTGTTAGTAGCGGTGGCTCCCGGTACTGCAGAAGTAGGCAATGCTGCAGATGCTGCTTTTACTCAATTTCTACTTGGCTATAGCCGGGAAGATGAGTTACTGGCGGATCAATTAGGGGCTCGTTATGCCAAATTAGCCGGTTATGATCCGCATGGCATGATTACTTTTTTAATTAAATTGCAAGATATAAACCGCAGGATACCTATCAGGGAAAGATCATATTATAAGACTCACCCCTATGTCCCCGACCGGATCAGAGTAGTTAAGCAGGAGCTGGGTGAGCAGATCGATTTCGGAGATTATATTAATATTGAACAAAAACCCCACTAGTAAGATATTTTATTTTTTGGTATTGATTTTATTAATCTTTTCTTGCATCGGCAGCGGTAACTTTACATACGGAAAATATAAAGAATAACATGGCGGATATAGATAAAACAAACCTTGATAATCCTTTTGGGGTTTTGGAATTTTTGCATTGGAACCATGCATGGAATAATTATAAATATCCTACTGATCGTGATTTGAACAAGGCTGTTTCTTTAATGCAGAGTGCCCGAGTAGGTTGGGTAAGGTTAGATTTTTTGTGGGAAGATATTGAACCCGTTGAGGGTAAGTTTGATTTTGCTAAATATGATAATATCGTTGGCTTACTTAGAAATAAGGGGATTCATATCTTGGGCATATTGCATTATAGTACAAATTGGGCCTCTGCTTGTGGAAAATGGAATTGTCCACCAAAGGATAATAAAATATTTGTTAATTACGCAAGCAAGGTTATTCAGCGTTATAAAGATCAGGTTAAGCATTGGGAGCTTTGGAATGAGCCGGATTCTGCTACTTACTGGGAAAAGCAGGATGGTTTAAAATCTTATTGTATTTTATTGAAAGAAGTTTATTTAGCAGCTAAACAAGTTGATCCGGAATGTAAAATTTTAAATGGTGGAATTGCCAATGGTTTGGGAAGTATTAACCATCTTTATGATAACGGAGCAAAAGATTATTTTGATATATTAAACATTCATTTTTTTCAAACTCCTTTGCACTCTGGATCGATTAAGGCTGTGGCAAGTTATCCAAAATTAGCTTATAAAATTATGCAACGCAATGGTGATGGGGGTAAGGATATTTGGATTACCGAAATTGGTTGCCCGGGATTAAAGAAGGGGTTGTCTACGGATAACTGGTGGATGGGTAAGAATCCTACCGAAGCTCAACAAGCCAAGTGGCTTAAAGATGTGTATGAGGTGTTTTGATAAATGGTTTCTTGAATACAAGAAAAGCAGTGGTATACTTAAAACCAGGAGGTGATTTTTTTGAAAAAGAAAATCATGATTATTGATGATACAAAGCTTATTGAAGCGATAGAAAAAGCCATAAAATCTAAGCTAGAACCATCTTAATAGATATGAAAAAGCATAAACAGCATAAACATAAGCACGCCCCGAAACCTCCTCCTAAAATAAATCAAATTATTAATCGGCGCTGGGTGATTGTTATCCTTTTGGCTTTGATTTGTATTATCGGGCTTCCATTAAGAACTCAAAATATTAAATTAAATGGTTATATCAGTGATGATTCCTGGTGGCATTTTCGGCAGATAAGTGAGGTTGTTCAGGCGGGTGATCGACTGAATCCGGATATCTATGAGTTTACCACGTTGAATCGACCGATGACTTATCCGCCGCTATTTCATCATCTGGTTGCCTCTGCTTATAAGTTTTTTAAATTATTTAATCAAAAACTTTCGCTGATTATATTTTCGCATTATTTTAATGTTTTAGAGGGCTTACTTTATATATTGCTTATTTATTGGATTTCTTTAGTAATTAGTGCTGATCCACTTTTTAGCTTAATTGGAGCGTTAGGGGCTTCTGTAGCTTATGGGGTTATCATTCGGGCGCGTGCCGGAGAGTTGATGGCGTTTGTGCCCTCGGATTTATTGGCATTGGCCGGGGTGGCAACGCTTATTTATGTTTTAAAAGATGTTAATCATCGGCGATCAATTTTGCTTTGTGCGATTTCAGGAATTTTATTTGCTTTAAGCACTTTAGCCTGGAGTGGGGCAGTATTGATTTATTTGCCTCTGGCGTTAGCGGCATTTTTAGCGCTTATTATTAATGATCTTAAAGCCATAAAAATAACTCTGAAACTATTTCTTTTCTTTTTGATACCATTTCTTATATTTTTTCTTCCTTGGTATTTGCCAATGGTTTCAAAATACGGGATCAATCCTCATCCTAAAGAGATGGATTGGTTTATGAAGAATTTTACCGTTTCACACCAGGTAAAACCATTAATTTTTTATATCTTTACTTCAGGTTTATCGATATTTTTTGTTCCGATAGCACTATTGATTTCTTTTTTTAAGCGGAGTGCTTTGAATATATTTATGATTCTTTGGATACTTTTATCTATCGGGGCGACCTTAACCGGTTGGCGTGGTTATGTTGCGGTGGGGCCGATTATATCCTGTGTTGCCATAAGCGTAGCTATTCCCCATCTAATACGGAGTATGTTTAAGAAGGAATCTATATTTATTCCGATAATATTTATAGTTTTATTTTTGGTGGTGGGAATTTCAGGGTATCGTATTTCTAGCTCAAAACTTAAACCCTTAAACCCTGATAATATTGATGAAGTTCGCACCAATTCTCGGAGTATTAAAATGTTAGATTTTTTAAGACAAAAATTTCCTCATGCGATTACTGTGGATACGATGACCTGGATTAGCGAAGATGCAGCAGTTGGGGGTTTAAGAATGGTTGGCGGCCAATATTTAGAGTATTTACCTAAAGGTAGTAGCCAGGTGCTTAAAGATATTTCAAAAATTTATATGAGTGATGAGGATAATGCGTATAAGATTTGTCAGCAGTATAACGTTGATTTGATTATTAATCGAAGGCAATTTTTGCAATTGCCTCAGCTGAGCATTTTATTTGCGCCGCCGGAGTTAAAATCGAATGATTATCTTAAAATTGTTAAAGAATCCCAAGGGTCACCTGAGATGACAATTAGTTTTACCCCATTGGGAATGGAAACTATGTTTTTTAAGATGCTTAATCGGCAGCGACTTAGTAAATTTGAATTAGTTTATGTAGATCGGGTTCAGAACGATCCCTTGCCTTTTCTGGTTGTATATAAAGTCATTAAATAAACGTATTTTTAAATGAAAAAATGCGGAAGGAGGGAGTTGAAC
>CAYHRM010000004.1:0-25684 GCA_964359035.1 uncultured Planctomycetales bacterium | reverse complement strand
AATTCATCGGGCGTCTTTTTTTTATTTAGGCCACAACTTATGGAGCAACAGCGAACATAAGTTGTATGGCCGAAATAATTCCGCTGCTTGGGAAGCAAAACAAAGTAGTGGTGTACAATCAAATGCATAAAATTTAGGCAAAATTAGATATGAAAATACTCAATAAGCAGATTATTAATGATGTCGCCGGGGTGAAGATTACGCAATTGGATATTTTTTCTCCGGATATTGCCGCTAAAGCTTGCGCCGGGCAGTTTGTGATGTTAATGGCGACCGAAAAGGGAGAACGTATTCCCTTGACCTTGGTTCATACGGATAAAATAAAAGGTATAGTAAGTTTAATTTTTCAGGAGGCAGGTTTTACGACTAAAAGTTTAGGTAGGTTAAATCCTGGAGATTCACTTTATTCATTAGTGGGCCCCTTAGGGCATCCTACCGAGGTTAAAAAATATGGCAAAATAATTTTAGTGGGTGGGGGCGTGGGGATAGCGGAGATTTTGCCGGTAGCCAGAGCGTTAAAGCAGACAGGTAATCAGATTACGACTATTTTAGGTTCACGGAATAAAGATTTGCTGATTTTAGAAGCTGAACTTAAAAGTGCTTCGGATGAGATTTATATTATGACTGATGATGGTTCTTATGGTAGAAAAGGTTTTACTACGGATATATTAAAGGAGCTTTTGAGTAAAGATAAATATGATTTAATTTATGCGGTGGGCCCGATTCCAATGATGAAAAGGGTGGCGGCGGTGAGCCGCCAATATCAGATTAAAACTTTAGTTTCATTGAATGCGTTGATGGTGGATGCAACCGGCATGTGCGGTTGCTGCCGGGTAACGGTTGCCGGAGAGGTGAAATTTAGTTGTGTGGACGGCCCGGATTTCGATGGACAGGGCGTGGATTGGGAAGAGCTTGAAAAAAGGAATAAAGTGTATAGTATCCAAGAAAAACATATTTGTAATCTTTTTCCAGCAGCTTAAATTATGAAAAAAGAACCGGTAAAAGTTAGGGAAGTGCCTGCGGTAATTAGAACGGGAAATTTTCAGGAAGTAGTTTTAGGGTATTCTGAAGAAGAAGCTTTGTGTGAAGCTTCCCGTTGTTTACAGTGCAAGAATCCAGTTTGTATTAATGGTTGTCCGGTGGGCATTGATATTAAAAAGTTTATTTATCAGATTACGCAAAAAGATTATCCGGCTGCTTATTTTACGATTAGAGAAAAAAGTAATTTTCCGTCTATTTGTGGAAGGGTTTGTCCGGCGGAATACCAATGCCGTAAGAGCTGCATATTAACTAAGAAAGGTTCGCCTTTTGCTTCGGAACAAGCGATCAATATTCATTTTCTAGAACGTTTTATCGGAGATTATGGCAAGAATAATAATTTAAATGTTCCAGAAGAAAAAGAGCAAAATCTTTCTAAATTTAAAGTGGCGGTGGTGGGCTCGGGCCCGGCGGGTTTATGTTGTGCTGGAGAACTAGCGTGCCAGGGAATTAAAGTGGATATTTTTGAAAGCTTGCATAAAACTGGCGGGGTTTTAAGATATGGTATACCTGCCTTTAGGTTACCCTGGGATGTTTTGGATTTTGAAATAAATTACCTTAAAAAATTAGGGGTGAATTTTTTTACTAATTTTCTCATTGGTAAAGCTAAAACTATTAAAGAACTATTTAAACAAGGATATTCCAATGTATTTTTGGGGCTGGGTGCAGGGGTGCCATCTTTCTTAGGGATTAAAGGTGAGAATCTTTGCAATATTTATTCGGTAAATGAATTTTTGACCCGGGTGAATTTAATGTCCGCTTATAAATTCCCTGAGTTTCATACACCGGTCAATATAGGTAAAAATGTTTTGATTGTTGGTGGTGGAAATACAGCGATGGATTCTGCCAGAGTGGCTTTGAGGCTGCAGAAGTTAAATGGATTACCGCTTAATACTACGGTTATCTATCGGCGCACGGAGATTGAAATGCCGGCCAGGCGCCTGGAGATTGAGCATGCCAGGGAGGAAGGAATTAAATTTGAATTTTTAGTACAGCCAAAAGAGTTTGTGGGAGATGCTCAGGGATTTGTTAGAAAATTAGTTTGCTTGAGAGCGCAGCTTGGAGAGCCGGATAGCTCTGGCAGAAGAAGGCCGGTTATTATAGCCGGAAGTGAATTTGAGCTTGAGTGCGATTTATCTGTGATTGCCGTAGGCTTAAAAGCAAATCAAATTTTAATTAATGCAACGCCAGAATTAAAAACCGATAAATATTCAGATGTCATCGTGGACTCTGAAAGCATGGAATGTTCCATTAAAGGGGTTTTTGCTGGTGGCGATATTGTGGGTGGAGAAGGCACAGTTATTGAAGCGATGGGGATGGCCAAAAAGGCAGCTCAGTCAATAATTAATCTGCTTTCTAAAAAATAAAGGAGAATATCGATGGTTAAGAAAATTGAAGAGTTTATGGAGCTGGTAGTAAAGAAGAATCCGGGTGAGGTGGAATTTCATCAGGCAGTAAGAGAAGTTGTGGAATCGGTAATGCCTTTTATTGAGAAAAATCCTAAATATCAGAAGGCTAAGATATTGGAAAAAATGATTGAGCCGGAAAGAACAATTATTTTCCGTGTTCCTTGGCTTGATGATCAAGGAGAAGTTCAAATTAATCGTGGTTACCGTATTGAGATGAGCAGTGCTATTGGGCCGTATAAGGGTGGAATACGTTTACATCCTAGCGTGAATTTAGGGATATTAAAATTTTTAGCTTTTGAGCAGGTTTTTAAGAATGCGCTTACTACTTTACCTATGGGGGGCGGAAAAGGCGGATCAGATTTTGACCCTAAGGGAAAGTCGGACAATGAGGTGATGAAGTTTTGCCAAAGTTTTATGACTGAGCTTTCTCGGCATATTGGCCAGAATACCGATGTTCCGGCCGGGGATATTGGTGTAGGCGGCCGTGAGATAGGGTACATGTTTGGGCAGTATAAAAGGTTACGTAATGAATTTACTGGAGTACTAACTGGTAAGGGGCTTAATTGGGGCGGAAGTTTAATTAGGCCGGAAGCCACCGGTTATGGTTGTGTATATTTTGTGGAAGAAATGTTTAAACTGCGTGGAGATTCTTTAAAAGGAAAAGTTTGTGCGGTCTCTGGTTCAGGTAATGTTGCTCAGTATACCGTAGAGAAGCTTTTGCAGTTGGGGGCGAAAGTAGTTACCCTCTCTGACTCTGATGGATATATTTATGATAAAGATGGTATTGATACCAAAGAATTAAATTGCGTGCTTAATTTAAAAAATGTTAAGCGCGGCAGAATTAAAGAATGTGCCAAGGAATTTAACTGCAAGTATTTTGAAAAACAAAGGCCTTGGTCGGTTAAGTGCGATGTGGCTTTTCCTTCAGCTACTCAGAATGAGATTGATGAAAATGATGCCAAGACTTTAGTGAAAAATGGCTGTCTGGCGGTTGGTGAAGGGGCAAATATGCCTACTACGCCGGAGGGAGTTGAGGTATTTCAGAAAGCAAAAATTCTTTATGCACCGGGTAAAGCCTCTAATGCTGGTGGAGTAGCTACCTCTGGCTTAGAGATGTCTCAGAATAGTATGCGTTTATCCTGGAGTCGTCAGGAAGTGGATAAAAAGTTGCATGAGATCATGATTGCTATTCATGAGAGCTGTGTTAAATATGGTAAAGAAGATAAATATATAAATTATGTTAAGGGAGCCAATATCGCTGGTTTTGTAAAGGTTGCGGATGCGATGCTGGATCAGGGATTAGTGTAAGTAGTAGCAAGAAAATTATGAAGTTGTTTTTAAAACGCCCCGGGAGTATTCCGGGGCGTTTGTTATTTATAATTGTAGTTGCAAGAGGAATAATAAAGTTGTAAAATATCCCCTGTGGATAAAGACCAGATAATTGAAGATTTTTTTCGTAGCTTAAGAGTTACGCTCACCAACGCCTTTTCTTACCCTAAAGACCATCCCTATTTTATTAAATCTGTAGAAAATTTTAAGCTTAAGCTAGAGATGCTTTTAGCTATTCTTCATTCGTTTAAAATTGGTGTAACTAGCTTGGGGTTAGTAGTGGATGGTAAGAATCTTACCCGGACTGGTTTTTATGATGAATTGGCCCGCCTATTACATCAGCGTAAAATAAAAAGCATAGAAATCAGAAATGGCATAACCCTAGCCGAACTGGTAGGGTTTTTTTCTGTAATTTCCCAGTCGCCAAAAGATATTATTAAGCAGGGTGGTGTTAATTTTCTGCTAGAGAAGCATCAGTTGGTTAATTTTATGGTTGAAGAGTTGGATTATTCTGCGTTTTTGCAAGAGGATGGGCAAGAGTGTGCTGATGTTTGGGGGTATATACTTAAGGATGCGGTTGAACAAAAAGATGAAGTTAAAATTAATGAGCTGGCCGATAATTTTGGTACATTGATCAAGCGGAGTAACCAAAAAGATATCCTTGGAGCGGAAGGGGCTGTTTTTAATATTAATGATTTTTTAACTTGCTTGAAAGAAAGAAATAAAGAAAAATTTGATAAATGTGCAAAAGATGTTTTTTTATGGCTATTGCATAACAAAAAATTTCTGGATCATGAAAAGCTGGAAAAACTTAAACCAATTTTTAATAGTTTAGATCATGAAGATTTTACTACTTTACTTTGGGAAGGGCTTTCGCAAGATGAGGGATTTGATCTATTAAGCTTGCAGCTTTTTTCTAAAATTTCCGAGCAGAAAAATCCACCTAAAATCTCTGAAGGTTTTCTAAATAAAATTAATATCCCTCAGCATGTAAGCGGCAATCCTAAAGTGGTAAAAAGAGTTAAAGATTTATTGGCGGCAGCGCAAACAGACCAGTTGTCCGCGGTGTACCGCAATATTTTAGAAGCTTTGATTAAGGACCTTTCTTTTGTGGGGGTGTTATCTTTTAATCAAGTGGCGCTGAGAGAAAATTACCGTTATATAATTTTAAATATACTGGCAATCGATAAAAATATGGAGAACTTAGAATTGGCCGCTACGATTTTGGAGAAAGAATTAGTCAGTATCTTTGAGGAGAATAGTATTGGTTTATTAAGAGACATTTGGGGTGTGTTGGCGAAAAGAAAAAATGAAGGCATAAAAGTATGCATTGATCTTGCGCAGAGCTTTTCTTCTTTGATTGAAAATATTGTTTTAAATGGCAGCTTAACCATCGAGCAGGAATTTCTCCTGGAGATGGTGTCTACGCCAAGTAAGGATTTGAGTTTATACTTGGATAAAATTTTTACCGCTGTAAAAATAGATAAAAATGTTTTAAGTTTATTTTTAAGATTATTTCAAGCTAATCTAGGTGTTTTTTATGAAAGAGTGGGCAGCAGAATTCAGGATACGGAATTTCTTGCCCGGCTGGTTGAAGCATTAAGCTATATTGATACTCCGGCAACGATCAACATCTTAGAATATATTTATTCTGGAGCAAATGAATTAGTTAAGCTGGAGTCATTAAAAGCGATGCGTAAATTAAAGAAGGTGGACACTAAGTTTCTGCTGTTGCAATTAAATACGAATTCGTTTTCACTAAGGAATGAACTATTCTCCGTTTTAATATTAGATGCGCAGGCAAAAAAAGATGTTTTGGATTTATTATTTAATGTCCCTAGTTTTTTGGGGAGTAAAAATGAGTTGCTGATTGAAAATATGCAGATTGCCTTCGATTTACATATTATTGAAGCGGTTGACCGTATTAAAGGTTTGAGCCGTAGAGGTTTGTTCTGGAATTGGAAATTACGCGCTAAGGCTAAACAGATTTTGAAGGAGTGGAATGCTTACTAATATTGAGGTAGCCTTTAAAGGATTGTTGAGTTGTTTGCAGTCTCTGAAGATGTATGGAGAGGCGCATCCGATGTTTCAGAAATCACTCGATAAAGCCTTTGAGGCTTTTTCCGATGTCTTGGCGAGTCGTCAGGAGATGATTATTGGCATTGTTGGTGAAGAGTTGGCTTTTGAAAAAGAAATTCTCTTTGATTTAGCGAAATTTTTACGTCCGTCTATTCTTTATTTGAAAGAAAGAAATATTGAAAGAATTGCTTTTTATAACGGATTAAATAAGGATGAGCTGGCCAAATTTGTGAATTTTATTGCCGGCCCAAAAGAAGATTTTAAAGGTGATCTTCAGGCCGCCCTTAGCCTGGCCGGAGTAGAACATATTAGTATTGGTAAGCTTAAAGTTGATACACAACAGAATAAAAGCAATATTGCGTTGGCTCAATCTGAGCTTTATGATTCTTCTGCGGAAACGGTTAGCCAAGTTCTCAGTGGTGTACTTAATTCTGAAAAGATTGATCATTTAGGCCTTAAGTTTTCCCTGAGCAATATTATGGAAAATTTAAGCACTCAGTCTCAGGAGATGTTTAAATTAGCTACGCTAAAAAGATATGATGCGGAGACTTATGCGCACATGCTGAATGTTTCTATTTTTTCTATGCATTTTGCTTCACGTTTAGGTTTTGATAAGACGGATATCTTAAATATTGGAGTTGCTGCTGTGTATCATGATATCGGCAAATTATCTATTTCACGTAAAATATTGCATAAGCCTGGGCAGCTTACTGACCAGGAGTTTGGGCTGATTAAAAGTCATACTTTATTGGGAGCTCAGATTATGCTTAAATATGTTGATACTCTAGGGATTTTACCAGTAGTAATTTGTTTTGAACACCACCTAAAGTATGATTCATCTGGGTATCCGCGGTTACCTTTTTTAAGAAAACAGCATATTGCTTCATTGATTGTTGCTATTTGTGATGTTTATGATGCCCTTTCGCAAAGGCGAGGTTATAAACAGGATTATTCTCCAGATGTGGTTTATAATATAATGAATAAAGACAAGGGCGGTGCTTTTGACCCGGAGTTGTTGGATAAATTTTTTAAGATTATGGGATTTTGGCCGGTAGGCGCAGTGGTGGAATTAAATGATGGTAGTATCGCATTGGTTACGGAGCAGAATGAGGCGGATATCCGGCGGCCAAAAATTGCCATCGTTTCCCCGGTTGATAAAAAGTGCACGGTGGATTTAATTCAGGATAGTCGTTTAAGTATTCGGCGGTATCTTAATCCTTGGAAAGAAGGTAAGGAGTATCTGCCGTCATTAAAAATAAATTGACTTTACTGTAAACTAATGTTATATTTGTTCAAACAAGGGCGTTTAGCAGCCGAGTTCTCGGCACTAGACGCCTTTGTTGTATAAATTTCATAAATTAATTAAAAAAATGAGTGTTAGGGGAAACTAGCGATGCAGGCAATTTTAGTTTTAGAAGATGGTTCGGTATTTAAAGGAAGCTCCTTCGGTTCCAGCGGCGAAGCATTAGGTGAAGTCGTTTTTAATACCAGCATGTGCGGGTACCAGGAAATTATTACGGATCCTTCTTATAAAGGGCAAATTGTCATGATGACTTATCCTTTGATTGGTAATTATGGGGTTAACCATGAGGATATTGAAAGTCGCCGGCCTTTTTTAGAGGGTTTTGTCGTTAAGGAGTATAGTAAGATTGCTAGTAATTGGAGGAAAGTTCAGGAGTTAGGGGAGTATTTAAAAGAAAATCATATTTTAGCCATGGAAGGAGTTGATACTCGTCAGTTAACTTTGCGCATTAGAGAGCAAGGCTCGATGAAAGCAGTTTTGTCTACAGTGGATTTTGATGAGCACAGTTTATTGAGCAAGGCTAGAGCAAGTAGGGGGTTAGTCGGAGTAGACCTGGTTAAAGATGTTACTATCCCCAAGAAATATATTTATACCCAACTTAAAGACGCTAAGTTTAAGGTTGTAGTTTTAGATTGCGGGCTAAAATATAATATATTAAGAGAATTATTGCGTTATAAATGTAATGTTACGGTTATGCCTGCGCAGTCAACCGCTAAAGATATCCTTGCCGTTGGCCCGGATGGAGTTTTGCTTTCTAATGGGCCGGGTGATCCGGCGGCAGTAGATTATGTGGTTAAAACCGTTGCTTGTCTTATTGGACAGGTCCCGATTTTTGGCATTTGTCTGGGGCATCAGATGCTTGGGCTGGCCTTAGGGGCCAAGACCTATAAACTTAAGTTTGGACATCATGGCGCAAATCATCCGGTAAAAGATTTAAAGACAAATAAAGTTTATATTACTAGTCAGAATCATGGTTTTTGTGTGGATATTGATTCGTTGCCGAAAAAAGATATTCAGTTGACCCATGTAAATTTAAATGATGGTACTTTAGAAGGGTTGCGACATAAAAAATTACCGGTATTTTCCGTACAGTTTCATCCTGAAGCCGCTCCGGGCCCAGTGGATGCCGAATATCTGTTTGCAGAGTTTGCTCAATTAATGCAAAATTCGAAAAAACGTAAGACTAAAAAATATGCCTAAAAGAACGGATATTAAAAAAATTTTAATTATTGGTTCTGGACCGATTGTTATTGGCCAGGCCTGTGAATTTGATTATTCTGGTACCCAGGCTTGTAAGGTTTTAAAACAAGAGGGATATAAGATAATCCTGGTGAATTCGAATCCGGCAACGATTATGACTGATCCGGAGATTGCCGATCAGACTTATATTGAACCGATTACCGTAGAGATGGTAACTAAGATTATTGCTAAGGAAAGGCCGGATGCGCTTTTACCTACTCTTGGCGGCCAGACGGCCTTGAATACAACCATTGGGTTAGCCCAAAAGGGTGTGTTAAAGAAATATAAGGTTCAGATTATTGGAGCGGATATCCAGGCGATAAAAAAAGGTGAGGATCGTCAATTGTTTAAGGCGGCGATGAAAAAGATCGGTTTAGATTTACCTAAAAGTGATCAAGCCTATAATTTGGAAGAAGCGATTGCCGTGTCGGAAAAAATCGGATTCCCTTTAATTATTCGGCCCAGTTTTACGATGGGGGGAGCCGGAGGAGCAATTGCCTATAATTTGGAAGAGTTTAAAGTTTTGGCTAAGCGGGGATTAGAGTCTAGCATTATTAGTGAAATCTTGGTTGAGGAGTCGGTGATTGGTTGGAAGGAATTTGAGCTGGAGGTGATGCGCGACTTAAAGGATAATGTAGTGATTATTTGTACAATCGAAAATTTTGATCCAATGGGCGTGCATACCGGAGATAGTATTACGGTGGCTCCTATCCAGACTTTAACGAATAAGGAGTATCAGTTAATGCGCAATGCGGCCATGGCTTGTATTCGTGAAATTGGTGTTTCTACCGGTGGATCGAATATTCAGTTTGCTGTGCATCCGGAAACGGGCAGGATGGTGGTAATTGAGATGAATCCCCGGGTTTCGCGTAGTTCAGCTTTATCCTCAAAAGCTACAGGGTTTCCAATTGCCAAGATTGCTGCTAAGCTTGCCGTTGGGTATACCTTAGATGAAATTCCCAATGATATCACTCAGCTTACCCCGGCTTGCTTTGAGCCGGCAATTGATTATTGCGTGGTAAAAATACCACGTTTTACTTTTGAAAAGTTTGCTTTGGCGGAAAGTACATTAGGGATCTCAATGAAGTCGGTGGGGGAGGCGATGGCCATTGGGCGCACATTCAAAGAGGCCTTGCAGAAAGGCCTGCGCGCATTAGAGCTGAAAAAGTTTGGTTTAGAAAGTATTATTTTTAATAAGCCGGATGAAATCAAGGTGGATCAGGAGATTTTAGATAAAATATATCAGAAATTAAGACAGCCTAATGCGGAAAGGATTTTTTATATTGGTGATGCTTTTCGCGTTAAATTAGATATCGAGCTGATTTATAATTTAACGAGAATTGACCGTTGGTTTTTACATAATATTAAAGAGATTATTGATTGCGAGAGAGAATTGCTTAAGCTTAAGCATAACCTTCCGAGTGAACTTTTAAAAAAGGCTAAGGAGTATGGTTTTAGTGATCAACAATTAAGCAAGCTTTTATCTTTAAGCGAGAGAGAGGTTTATAATTTAAGAAAATTAATGGATATCGTTGTAGATTTTAAATTGGTCGATACCTGTGCCGCAGAATTTAAGGCATGCACTCCTTATTTTTATTCTACTTATGGGTAAGCTAGAGCATCCTTTACAAATAAGTTAACCGATAATATAATATTCCAAGGGCATGAGAAAAAAATGATTAAAATAACAGGTTTTGATAACGAAAAATATCTTAAAGATCAAACAGCAGCTATTTTAGAGAGAGTAAAGAATTTTGATAATAAGCTTTACTTAGAATTCGGGGGAAAGCTTTGTTTTGATTACCATGCCGCACGCGTCCTACCAGGCTATGATCCTAATGTAAAGATCAGGTTATTGCAATGCTTAAAGGATAAGATCGATATTGTCCTTTCAATATATGCTGCCGATATTGAAAAAGGCAGGGTACGCGGAGATTTTGGGATTACTTATGATGTGGCGACCTTAAAATTAATTGATGATTTAAGAAAATGGGGATTGGGGGTTTTGGCGGTAGTAATTACGCGTTTTACTAATCAACTCTCGGCTGTAATATTTAAGAATAAGCTGGAGCGCCGCGGAGTAAAGGTTTATCTGCATTATCCAATTTCGGGTTATCCAGCGGATGTGGATGCGATTATAAGTGAAAATGGTTTTGGAAAAAATGATTATATTCAAACTAAAAATCCGATTGTTGTTGTGACTGCTCCCGGGCCTAACAGCGGAAAACTATCGACCTGTCTTTCGCAATTGTTTCATGAACATAAACGTGGAATAAATGCTGGATATGCAAAATTTGAAACCTTTCCGATCTGGAACTTACCATTAAAGCATCCGGTTAATGTCGCTTATGAAGCCGCTACGGCGGTTATTCAGGATTTTAATCTTATTGACTCGTTTCATCTGGAGAAATATAATCAAAAGGCGGTTAATTATAATCGCGATGTGGAAAGTTTTCCTATTCTTAAGCTTATGTTAAGCAGGATTTTTACTAAGAATTATAATTTACCGACATATAATTCTCCTACAGATATGGGGGTTAATCGTGCGGGTTTTGGTATTGTCGATGATCAAGCGGTGCAGGAAGCGGCTAAGCAGGAGCTTATACGGCGGTATTTTAGATATAACAGTGAATATCTTTTAGGTATTGAAAAAAAAGAAACCGTGGATCGGGTGGTTTCGCTGATGGAGGAGATGGGGGTAAAGGTTACGGATCGGTTGGTGGTGGAAGTGGCTAGAAAAGCCGCAGAAGACGCCGAGAAGCAGGATAAGGGGCATGACGGAATATTTTGTGGAGCGGCAATTCAGTTAAGCAACGCAGAGATCGTTACGGGTAAAAATTCTAAACTTATGCATGCTGCTTCTAGCCTGGTGATGAATGCCCTCAAAGTTTTGGCGCATATTCCGGACGAGATACTGCTTTTAAGTCCGCATATTATAAATCAGATTGCTAAATTAAAAAAAGATATTTTGAAGTCGGATTCAGAAAATCTGGATTTAGAAGAGTGTTTAATTGCTCTTTCGATAAGTGCTGCTACCAACCATACCGCCGAGCTGGCTATGCAAAAACTTGGCTCACTGCGAGGCTGTGAAGTGCATATCACTCATATTCCTACCCCTGGTGATGAGGTAGGGCTAAAGCGATTAGGAGTGAATCTGACTACCGATGGGAAGTTTTCTTCGCTTAATCTTTTTGTAACTTAAATGAAGGTTATTTAATAATGCCAATTAAAATAAAATTCTTGGGAGGCGCAAAAACTGTTACCGGCTCCAGCCATTTAATTTCGACGGGAAATACTGATATTCTGCTTGATGGGGGCCTCTTCCAAGGGCACCGTGAAGCTTTTTATAAAATTAATACTACCTTTCATTACAATCCGCGGACGATTAAAGCCATGGTTTTGTCGCATGCGCATATTGATCATTGCGGGAATATTCCTAATTTAATTAAGCAGGGATTGCGCTGTAAGATTTATACTACTTCGGCGACTAAGGATTTGGCGGATCTGATGTTGGTGGATTCAGGTAAGATTCAGGAAGAAGATGTGCGTTATTTAAATAAAATTAACCGGCGTATGGGGCTGCCTTTGCGCAAAGCTTTATATACCGCTAAAGAGGCTTCTAAAGCTACGCGGATATTCCGTTCTATTTCTTATAATCAAAAATTTTGTATTGCTAAAGATGTATTTGCTACGATTGTTGATGCCGGGCATATTTTGGGTTCTGGGATTATTATTTTAGATATTAAGGATTTAGATCGCTCTATACGCTTAGGTTATGCCGTAGATTTAGGGAGGAAGAATCTTCCGCTTTTGAATAATCCGGTGATTCCTAAAGGGCTAGACTATTTAATCCTAGAATCTACTTATGGCGGCAGGCTGCATCGGCCGATTGATGAAGCGCAGTCAAAATTAAGAGAAGCAATCTGCCGGGCGGTTAAAAGAGGAGGTAAGGTAATTATTCCTTCCTTTACTTTGGAGCGCACGCAAGAGGTGATCTATTTCTTAAATGAATTATTGAAGGAAAAGATTATTCCCTCTGTGCCGATTTATGTGGATAGCCCATTAGCGACTAATATTACGGATCTTTTTAAGTATCATCTGGATTTTTTGAATGAGAAAACCCGCCAGGCTTTTAGCCGGGGTGATAATCCGTTTGAATTGTTGAATTTACGTTTTATTCGCGATCAAAAAGAGTCTAAGGCATTAAATACTGATAAACGGCCGATGATTATTATTGCCGGAAGCGGAATGTGTGAATCCGGGCGAGTGTTGCATCATTTACAAAACAATATTGAAGATTCACGTAATGTGATTTTAGTCGTTGGTTATATGGCCCAGGATACTTTGGGCAGAAGAATAGTTGAGAAAATGCCTTTTGTAAAAATATTCGGAGTAGAGTATGAGCTTAATGCGGAGGTGGTGGTGATTAACTCTTTCTCTGGCCATGCCGACCAGACGGAGCTATTGGAATTTGTTTCAGGCTGCCTGCCGCTTAAACGTATCTTCTTGGTTCACGGAGAACTGGAACAATCCAAAATACTTGCTGACATTTTGACGCAGAAGGGGCAAGCGGTACATATTCCGGATAAAGATGAAGAAGTATTGCTTAATTGATAAATTTGTGGTAAAGTGGCTTTCATAATTTATATAAAGAATGCTCCCGCCTTAAATTATTCGGTGGGATAAATTCGCCCGCCACTGATGCAATGGCGGGCTCATTTAGAAAGGGAATTAAAATGATTGGTGGTTTTTCTACTCCTAAAAAAGATAAGGCGCTTAAGTCTAGTGGTGGCAAGCTGGTTAAGACTGGCCAGATTTTAGTGCGCGGAATTGATACCTATAAGGCGGGTGTTAATGTTCGTGGATTAGGCACGTTATTTGCTGCTTGTGCGGGTAAGGTTTATTTTACGCGTAAAAAGACTAGCCATGGTAAATTGCGTACATTTATAAATGTTGCCCCGGTAACAAAAACTACTAAAAAGTAGAATGTCGGGTTTAGCTAAAAGCTATTCTCATCAGAAGTACGTTTTAAGTATTATTGATACGCTCTATAGTATAGCTCTGCTCCTAGTTTTTTTAGGGTCAGGGCTTTCTTTATTTTTAGAAGATTTTCTCAAGAATTTTGGTTTATCCAGTTATCTATTAATCGCGGTATATTTATTATTTATTTCATTTTTTTATTATTTATTGAATTTGCCGCTTAATTTTTATGCCAGTTTTACTTTGGAGCATAAATTTAATCTATCTAAGCAAAGCTTAGCAGCCTGGTGGATGGATCAGCTAAAATCAGGGGTATTGGCTTATATAATTTCTTTAATTTTAATATTATCTTTTTATTGGATTCTGGGCAATTTTAATCAATGGTGGCTGGTGATCTCTATTTTTTGGATAGTCTTTAGCGTAGTTTTGGCTAAATTAGCTCCGGTTTTAATTATTCCGTTATTTTTTAAGTATAAGAAACTAGAAGATGAGGCCTTGCGTCAGAGGATTTTTAATTTAGCTGAAAAAATGCAAATTAAACTCATGGAGGTATTGGAAATTGATTTGAGTAAAAAAACACTTAAAGCTAATGCCGCATTTACGGGGTTGGGTAAAACTAAGCGCGTACTTTTGGCGGATACCTTAAAAGATAAATATACTTTGGATGAGGTTGAGGTGATTTTGGCGCATGAGTTTGCGCATTATCGGCTTAAACATATAATTAAGCTTATTGCCGTAAATTCACTACTTACTTTGGGGTTGTTCTACCTTATTTTTAAGACTAGTGTTTATACCTTGGGGATATTTAAATTAAATTCTCTGGTTCAATTATCCAGCCTGCCGTTGGTTTTTCTTTATTTTATGCTTTTTGGAATTATTCTGCAGCCTTTGGAGGCATGCCTTAGCCGTAAGTTTGAAAAAGATGCGGATTCTTTGGCGCTTAAAGTTACCGGTGCTAAAGAAGCATTTATTAGTTTAATGGAGAAGCTTGCTGCCCAAAATCTTGCTGATCGTTCCCCTCACCCGTTGATTAAGTTTTTCTTTTTTAGCCATCCGCCGATTGATGAGCGGATAAAAATAGCAAAGTCTTATCAGATTTAACGGGTCCTGTCTTGGGTATTTTCTAGCGCTGACGCGCTTTAATAAATGGGACCGTTACTATTTTTTCTATTTATTTCAAGCTTAAAAATAGAAGCGGTCCCATTTATTTTGTCCCATTTATTCTTGTTATTTTATTTGCATATTTTTGAGGAAATCAAGGATTAGTTTGGCGGCGCGTGCTGCTGCGCCAGGCTGGCCGAGTAAGTTTTTTACTATTTTTAGCTCTTGGCTCATGCGGTGGCTAGAGAGAGGATTCTGCAGAAGCTCGATAATGGATTTAGCAATCAACTTCGGCTGGGCACCGAATTGGATAAACTCTGGAACTATTTTTTTCCCTGCTACAATGTTTACCATGCCAATGTAAGGAATTTTTATTTGTGGCCGGTAAAGTAAATAATTAAATAAATTGGTTTTATAGACAATGACAAAAGGTTTTTGTATGATCGAGGCTTCTAAGGTGGCGGTACCTGAGCAGACCATGCTGGCCTGGGCAATGTTTAGGCAAGCATGAGTTTGGTCGTTGACAATTTTTAAATTTAAAGCAAATTTTTTGCATATATCTTGATATATTTGCGTATCTAGATTAGGGGACTTAGCGATTATAAATTGAGTTCCGCAAATTTTTTGATTAATCAGTTGTGCAGCTTTAAGCATTAAAGGTAAGATTAAACTTACCTCTTGTTTACGTGAACCGGGAAGCAGGGCGATGATTTTTTTAGTAGGAGTTAATTCAAGGTTATTTAGAAAATTTTCATTATTTGGCGAAGGATTAACTAAATCGATTAAAGGGTGTCCTACGCAAACTGTTTGTATTTGGCGCTGCCGGTAAAACTCCTCTTCAAACTTAAAAAGTACCACCATCATCGAGATAAAATCTTTTATACAATTTATTCTGCCTTCTCTGGAGGCCCAGATTTGCGGACTGACATAATAGATAACCGGTATATGTTTATGGATGGCTTTTGCTAGGCGTAGGTTAAAACCGGAAAAATCAACCAAGATTAGGCAATCGGGTTTATGGGTGTTAATTTGCCCCAAGATTGTTTTTTTTAATTTTAGGAATCGAGGTAATTTTTTTAAAACATCGAAAAATCCCATTACTGAGAGATCGTTAATATTGTAGAAAATTTCGGCGCCGGTTTTAGCTAGTTGTAAGCCTCCGACACCGGAAAATTTTATTTGCGGATCTAGCTTTTGAATTTCTGTGACGAGATTTCCGGCTAACAGGTCTCCGGATGGTTCTCCGCAAATAATAAAGATATTTTTTATTTGTGCCATATTTGTTTTTGAATTTCCAGGGCAACGGCTAAGGCCTCTCGGGCAACTTTTCCGCTAACTAGAGGAGTGGAGTTATTGCTTACGCAGCTGATGAAGGACTCCAATTCTTTTTGTAAGGGTTGTTCTTTTTCTATCGGCAAGTTCTCTTTAGTAATTTTTAAGCCTATTTTTCGGTAAACTGAGGCCTCAGCATTTTTGTAATCCAAGGAGATGTAGGTATTTTCTTGAAAGATGCGGATTTTGCGCATCGGGTCTTCAGATACGCGCGAAGCAGTGAGATTAGCTACGCAGCCATTTTTAAAAGTCAGGCGCGCATTGGCGATATCTTCGAATTTAGTTAGGACATTTACTCCTACGGAATCAATTCTTTCCAGGGGAGAGTCAACGAGCCCTAAAACAATATCAATATCATGGATCATAATATCTAGCACTGCTCCCACATCTAAAGAACGATTGGGGAAACTGGAGAGCCGGTGGCATTCAATAAATTTCGGTGCTTTAATAATTTTTAAAGTAGCGGCGAATGCGGAATTAAATCTTTCGATGTGGCCGACCTGAAGGGTAAGCTTATTTTTAGCAGCAATTTCAATTAAGTCGTCAGCTTCTTCTAAGGTGAGGGTAAAAGGTTTTTCTACCAGGGTGTGAATACCTGCTTTAAGGCAGTCTGTGGCAACATTATGATGCAAGACGGTCGGTACGGCAATACTTACTGCATCGACCTTGTTAAAAAGTTCTTTATGGTTAGTATATCCGGGTACTTTAAGATGGCTAGAGACGTGTTTTAAATTATCTAGATTAGTGTCGCATATGCCAATAAGCTGGCAATTTCGGCTTTCCTTATATATCTTGGCATGGATGCTGCCCAGATGCCCAACTCCGATTACACCGACTTTAAGTTTATCCATGCGTTAATCATAGCAAGGGGTTAGTTTTTTTTCAACTAAAATAATTAAGTGTAGGATTATTATGCGTCTGTCTTGGTTTGTTCTTCGCCGGGACGCTTGTCCGCCACTGAATCAATGGCGGACTTAAGCACACGGCGAAAATCTTCGTGCCGAAGCAAAAGACAGAAAGCTAAAGTTAACAGGCGCGTAAAATAATGCAATAAAAAGGTTTGCCATGGCTAAGGGGATATGTTAGAATACTTTTCTTAAAGAAAGGTAAAAGATGAAGGATTATCTGAAATTATTAAAATTTATTCGGCCATATGCAGGAAAATTTACTATTGCCACCATTTGCATGGGTTTTTCTGCTGTTTTTGATGGAGTATCTTTGGCGATGATGATTCCTCTGGTGGATAAGGTTCTCACGAATAAAAAAATCATTATTCCTACTAAGCTGCCTCCGTTTTTATCTAATTTTGTGGATAAAATCAATAGTTTTACTCCCGAAGCGCTTTTGGGCTATATGGCGATCGCTATAGTTTTATTGTTTGTACTTAAGGGCCTGTTTGGTTTCTTGCAAAGTTATCTCATGTCGGATATTGGCCAATCTATTGTCAGGGATATAAAGGCTAAGCTCTACGCTAAATTTCAAACCCTCTCTTTGGATTATTTTACGCACAAACGCGGTGGAGAGATGGTGTCGCGGATTACTAATGATGCCAGGATTGTAGAAAATGCCGTTTCATATGGCTCAACGGATTTAG
Organism: uncultured Planctomycetales bacterium; assembly: GCA_964359035.1. GTDB lineage: Bacteria > Omnitrophota > Gorgyraeia > Gygaellales > Profunditerraquicolaceae > UBA6249. Next base: position 8,280 of record CAYHRM010000004.1, on the reverse strand, counting down.
TGTATCAAGGGTTGCAGGTGGTTATTTTCTTCTCTTTAACCCTGTTTATTTATGCAAAATTTGTTGTTTTTATTCTTCCTCCTTTGGCTATTTTAGGTTATTTAATTAGCACGGTAGGTAAAAAGCTCAGAAAGCTTTCTAAGGTTTCACAGGAAAAGATGGCGGATACCAATTCTATACTTTATGAAACTATTTCTGGCGCGCGTATCGTAAAAGCTTTTAATATGGAAGAGTATGAAATAAATAAATTTAATAGAGTGAATAATGATTATTATAAGATTTCCATGAAATCTATTAAGCGTACGTTGCTTTTGAGCCCGGTTACCGAAATTGTTGGTTGTATTGCCGGAGTAGTAGTGCTTGTTTTAGGTGGGAAGGAAGTGATTGCCGGAAAAATTTCTTTTGGTGTTTTTGGATTGTTTATCGGGTCGCTTTTATCTACGATTAGGCCGTTTAAGAAATTAAGTCAGGTAGTTTCATTGAATCAGCAGGCCGCGGCTGCTAGTGAACGTATTTATGAAGTTTTGGAGGCTAAGCCAAGCGTAGTTGATACTCTTTCTGCCCGGGAATTGAAGGATTTTAAACATCATATTGTTTTTAGTGATGTTTGGTTTAATTATGAGGATAATCAGGTACTCAAAGGAATAACCTTAGATGTACCTTATGGTTCAATGTTAGCCATTGTTGGCCCGAGTGGCACTGGTAAAACGACACTCCTAGATTTAATTCCACGTTTTTATGATCCTAAGAAAGGTAAAATATATATTGATGATATAGACATTAGAGAAGTTACTTTGAAATCGTTACGCCGGCAAATCGGGATTGTCTCTCAGGAGACAATTCTTTTTAATGATACGATTAGGGCAAATATCGCTTATGGTAAATTGAGTGCAACGGATGAAGAGATTAAGCAGGCAGCCATTCAAGCTAACGCTCATGATTTTATTAGCCGGATGTCACAGGGATATAATACTACGATTGGTGATCGAGGGGCGCGTATTTCTGGAGGTGAACGCCAGAGGATTGCTATCGCGCGCGCTTTGCTTAAAAATCCGCCGATTTTAATACTTGATGAGGCTACTTCTCAGTTAGATTCAGAATCAGAGCATGTTGTTCAAGAGGCTTTGGACCGGCTTATTCAAGGCCGTACGGTATTTGTAATTGCGCACAGGCTTTCAACAGTCAGGAATGCGCATAAGATTGTTGTATTGGATAAAGGAGTAGTAGTTGAGTCAGGTTCACATAGTGAGCTCATGGCTAGGGATAGTTTCTACAAGCGGCTGCATTTAATGCAGGAGTTACGCAAGTAAAAACTAGTTAAAATTAGTTGCAAATAAGTAAAATTTTGCTATAATTACCCAATTAACTTTCTGTCTGTATTATTCTGCCAGATCAGGATGCCGGGTAGATTACTTGGTAAAAGAAGGTCAGAAAACATATTAACCAATTAGGTGAGAAAACCATGGTTTGACTGTTTAGATAGTCAAAACCAAAAGAAGGGGGATTAAAGACGTGCCATCAGACTTAATCAAGCAACTTTTAGAAGCGGGAGTACATTTTGGCCACCAGACTAAACGCTGGAACCCTAAAATGAAGAAGTTTATTTTTGGCTCAAGAAGCGGTATTTACATTATTGATTTGGAAAAGACCGAGGCGTGTATTAATGCTGCCCGGGATTTTTTAATGGAGATAACTTCAAAAGGAGAATTCATTCTTTTTGTGGGAACTAAAAAGCAGGCTCAGGATGTAATTAAACAGGAAGCTATCCGTAGCGGAATGTATTACGTTACTGACCGTTGGCCGGGCGGTATGCTGACTAATTTTGCTACGATTAAAAAAAGTATTAATCGTCTTAAGGATATCGAAAAGATGCGTACCGATGGGACGTTTGAGAAATTGACTAAGAAAGAAATCGCGCGTTTGGAAAAGGAGCTCGCCAAGCTTAATAAGAATTTCTCAGGGATTGTTCCTATGGAGCGTATGCCTAAAGCAGCATTTGTTGTGGATACCAAAAAAGAAGAGACTGCGGTACGCGAAGCGCGCAGGCTGGGGATTCCGATTATTGGGTTGATTGACACTAACTCTAATCCGGATTTGGTAGACTATCCTATTCCGGGTAATGATGATGCTACTAAATCTATTCGTACAGTAGTTTCGATTATTGCGGATACGATTATTGAAGGAAGAAAAAAATTCTTGTCTTATCTTGCTCAGGAAGGGGTTAAAGTAGAAGAGGCTAAGGCTGATATTTCTACAGAGGTGCTTCCGGAAGAAGAGCTTAAAATTAAAGAAATTGAAGAGATTGTTGAGGATAGCCAACCGTCTGATGAGGCCTCAGCTGTAAAGAGGGCGCATTTAAAGGCAGCTGCGGAAATCAAACTCAAACTAAGAAAATAAAGAGCAGCGTTATTTTCTTAGTATCACTGATTAACATATTACAGGATAGAATAATAAATATAAAATAATATTGAATAGGAAAGAGGGTGCAGGGGTGAAAAATTCAGTTGATGCGATTAAAGAATTAAGGGATATGACTTGTTCAAGTATTTTACATTGTAAAAAAGCTTTAGAGGAGGCCAAAGGGGATATTAAGCAGGCGGTGATATTATTACGTAAGCAAGGTTTGGAGATTGCCGCTAAAAAGCAGAGTCGCGCGGCTAAAGAGGGTAGAGTTGATTGCTATATTCATCATGGCAATAAGATTGGAGTTTTATTAGAAGTAAATTGTGAATCAGACTTTGTGGCCAGAAATGAAGAGTTTATTAAATTTACTAAAGATCTGGCGATGCAGGTTGCCGCGACCAGCCCGGAGTATATTAAAAAAGAAGATGTTCCGGAGGAGGTCTTAAAACATGAAAAAAATAAAGAAGATTATTATAAAATAAATTGTTTATTAGAGCAGGTTTTTGTGAAAGATCCCAGTTTGATGATTAAAGATTATCTGGGTAGTATTGTAGGAAAAATGGGTGAGAATATTGTTATCCGCAGGTTTATCCGCTATAAGATCGGCGAATAGATGGACAAACCGGCTTATAAGAGAATTGTTCTTAAGCTTAGCGGTGAGGCGCTCCAGGGCAAGAAGACGCATGGCATAGACCCAGAGATGCTTTTAGCTATCGCGCGTCAGATTAAAGAAGTTAGAGATCTGGGCGTGGATGTGGCAGTAGTTTTAGGTGCAGGTAATATCCTGCGTGGCCAGGAGAATACTGCTTGTCGGGGATTAGACCTAGATCGTAGTGTTGCCGATTATATGGGAATGTTAGCGACGGTAATTAATGGACTTTCTCTGCAGGATGCTTTGGAAAAAACCGGCGTGCCTACCCGAGTAATGACGGCTATCGAAATGCAAAAAATTGCTGAGCCGTATATTAAAAGAAGAGCGATTCGGCATTTAGAAAAAGGTAGAGTGGTTATTTTTGTTGCCGGGACTGGTAATCCTTATTTTACCACTGATACCGCGGCAGCTTTACGGGCGATGGAGATTAGCGCGGATGCTATTTTAAAAGCCACTAAAGTTGATGGAGTTTATTCGGCGGATCCGATGAAAGTTAAGAATGCCAAAAAGTTTACGCAGTTAAAATATATCGATGTACTCAAAAAAGGTTTAAAAGTGATGGATGCTACCGCGATTAGTTTGTGTATGGATAATCAATTACCAATTGTAGTTTTTAATCTTAATTGTACGGGAAATATTAAGCGAGTAGTTTTAGGGGAAAAAATCGGTACGGTGGTTCGCTAAGCCAAGGAGAGTCAACATGTCTATTAAAGAAACAATTCAAGGTACTGAAGAAAAAATGAAGAAGGCTTTTGAATCGATGAATCGTCAGTTCCATGAAGTAAGGACTGGTCGGGCATCTCCGAGTTTAGTGGAAGGCTTACATATTGATTATTACGGAACGCCTACGATGTTAAAACAGTTGGCGGCGATATCGGCTCCGGATGCGCATTTAATTGTGATTCAGCCTTGGGATCTTACGGCGATTGTTGAAATTGAAAAGGCGATTTTAAAATCCAATTTAGGAGTTAGCCCTTCTAATGACGGTAAAGTTATTAGAATTACGGTTCCGCAGTTATCCAAGGAGAGGCGTCAGGAGATGGCCAAGTTGCTACACAAAATGTCCGAAGACGGACGGGTGTCTTTGCGCACCATTCGTCGAGAGTCTAAGGAAGCTGTTGAAAAGATGGAAAAGGATAAGATTGTTTCTGAAGATGAGAAATTTCGCGGTATAGATGAATTACAAAAGGTTGTGGATAAATATATCGCTAAGATTGACGAGCTCTTAAAAAGTAAAGAAAAAGAAGTTTTGGAATTTTAAATTTTTTTTAGATTTGGGCCTCTAGCTCATCAGGTAGAGCACCACACTTTTAATGTGGTTGTGCCGCGTTCGAGTCGCGGGAGGCTCATAAAGTTTTGTTTTAAAGCGCAAGAGGAATAAAGGGCGGATGGCGAAAATGGCAGACGCGGCGCATTAGCTGAAGCTATTTTGGAGCGGGATAAGTTATAAGCAGAGGGGTCGAATCCCTGCTTCTCTGAAATTTTTTGTGTCAGTATAAAAGTCAAGGGGGGAAGAATGAAAGATCACTACGCTATATTACGCAGAGTTGGTTGGGTTTTTATCATCGCTGGCCTGATTGATATCGGTTTCATGGTCTATTGTATTGCAAACAAGACAAGTTACTCTTCTAGCTTTAACATTTTTGCCGTTATCGCAGGTATTTTTTTAGTCAAGGGTAGTCTGAAAGCTGCCCGATTAATTTCTTGGTTTATGGCGTTTTTCATTGCTGGGTCTATTGGTGCTCTCGTCATTATGCCGTTTTTTTACCCAGTCGATCTCTTATTGACTTCCATTAGGCTTGCACCGAAGAACAGCATTATAGGTGTTGTGATCCTTCTTGTCTTCATGGCTTTCTTTGTGTGGGTTTACCGCGAACTTACATCAGCACCAGTGCGAGCAGTCATGGATGAATCTGGAATTAATTACATTTCGTTCTGGTGGAAACCCGCTAGAGGTTTCTGGATTGGTGGGTTGCTTTGCCTTATTCTTGTCATATTTTTGTCTTTTCTCATGAATGGAGCCACAGCGACTGAAGCCAAGCAACGGGCCGCCGTTCAAGTTGGCGAAGGTTATAAGTTTCACGTCAAGTCTATAAATATGTCATCAAGTTCAAGTGGAAATCATGTTCACGCTATCGTGACAGCATACAATAGCGCAAAGATTAAAGACGTTGTTGTTGATTGGTAGGAATGAGAGGGTTTGATTGCGAAAAACAGGTGTTACTATCTTAACAACCTGTCCATTAAAGAGAGGAAGAGGAAGGCCACAGTTTTATTATTTAACCTTAAGTCGGTTTAATATTACGCAAAGTAAATCAAAGTATCATGAGGTAGCTAAGAAAGAAAAAAGTGGTATTTGGTGATTAAGGATTGGCAGATTAATGTGGCGGATCTTGTATGATAAGGGGAATTTTATTTACGCGGACGTGGCGAAATTGGCAGACGCGATAGCCTTAGGAGCTATTGGGGCAACCCTTGAAGGTTCAAATCCTTTCGTCCGCATTATTAAGTGGTGAAAGGTGCTCGATTCAAAATAGTAAAATAGAATTGTTAAGAGAGAGAAAATAAAGTATGATGGATAAAGTTGCTATTATGAATCGTGCGCGGCTGCAGAAGAGGCGTGACAGGGATACTTTGGTAAGAAATGAAGCTATGGAATCATTCGAGAAACATAAAGATGATCCTTTATTTCTTTCCGGGGTTGTGCTTTATTGGGCCGAAGGAACACGTTTAAATAAAAACTCTAGAAAATACCAATTAGCTTTTACTAATTCTGATTCTAATTTGGTGAGTTTTTATTGTAATTTTCTGCAAAGATATTTTAAAGACATAGGCAAAAAAGATTGGCGTATAGGATTATTTTTGTATCCGGATATAAAACTCAAAGAGGCCGTTTCTTATTGGTCAGGTGTTGTGAATATTCCACAGAGTCAATTTATTAAATCACAGATACTTGAAAGTAAATGTAGCTCGATTAGAAAATTGAAGTTTGGCACGTGTTGTCTTTATGTAAGTAGTAAAGACGCCTGTTTAACTATGCAAATGTGGATAGAGGCTATTTCTAACAATTTATGCGGCGGTAATTCAGCGGTAGAATGCCTGCTTGCCAAGCAGGATGTCACGGGTTCAAATCCCGTCCGCCGCTCCATTGGAATATAACATATATTTGTCTGCCATAAAGATTGGCGGATAAAATTCGCCTCGCCACAACGGCGGGCTCATTTAAAGGAGAAACAAATGCAGATAATGGATTTTCTCTCGAAGAAAGCTATTCTTACTGATATAAAATCCACCAGCAAAGAAGATGTGATTAAAGAGATGGTGGATTTTTTGATTGAAGCCGGTGATGTAGAAAAACGTAATCGTAATAAGCTCATTGATGCGCTGATGTCCAGAGAGGCTTTGGGATCAACGGCCATCGGTCAAGGCATCGCCATCCCGCATGCAAAATGCGATTGTGTGGATAAATTGGTGGCGGCTTTTGGCCTCTCTAAAAAAGGCGTTGATTTTGATTCTTTAGACGGTGAATTAGCTTATATTTTCTTTTTACTGGTTGCCCCGCAGGATTCCGCCGGACCGCATCTTAAAGCTTTAGCCAGGATATCTCGTCTTTTAAAAGATAAATACTTTCGTGATACCTTGCGTACTTGTGTTGATGAAAAATCCGTAATCAAGGTTATTACGCAGGAAGATGAAAAAAAGATTTAATCTAAGACGTTTCTATTTAGTAAAATTATTGTTTAAAAAGAGCGAGCAAGAATTGTCCTTTTAGTTGTATAACTTAAGAAGATAATTTTTAAAATGAAAGCCACTCCTACTGATATTTTAAAATGGTTTTATCCAGGTATCGGGATCAAACGTTGGGTTGGCTTATGTGCTTTTGGTGTGGTACTTTTAATTTTAGGTACGGTTAATTTACGTAGTGAAGAATTTTGGTTGATTCAAATTTTGGATGCGCTGATTGTTACCTCTGGAATTATAATTTTAATTTTAGGTATCAAGCGCTTGATGCGTTCTTTTATTGCGATATTCGTCCCTTCATCCAGGGGCACAGAATTAATTGATATTTTATACCAAAAAAAACAATTGAGCCGCGGTCCGCGCATTGTTACCGTTGGTGGTGGTACGGGGTTATCTGTTCTTTTAAGTGGCTTAAAAGATTACACTTCTAATATTTCTGCTGTGGTTACGGTGGCGGATAATGGTGGCTCCAGTGGTAGGCTTAGGCAGCAGTTCGATGTTTTACCTCCGGGTGATATACGTAACTGTTTGGTTGCTTTGGCAGATGCGCCAACATTGATGCGTGATCTTTTTCAATTTCGATTTGACGCTAATTCAGAGTTTTCCGGGCATTCTTTTGGCAATCTTTTTCTTACGGTCATGACGCGCTTGACTGGTGATTTTGAAAAAGCAATTAAGGAGACGAGCAAGGTTTTGGCTTTACGGGGCCAGGTTATTCCCTCGACATTGGGAAACGTAACGTTGGTGGCGCATTATTCAGATGGCTCAACGGTTGTAGGAGAAGATCAGATTCCTAGGGCTAGAAAATTAATCAGCCGGGTTTGCCTTACTCCTGAACAGCCATTGGCTACGCCAGATGCTTTAAAGGCAATTAAAGAAGCGCAGATTATTGTTTTGGGCCCAGGTTCTTTATATACTAGTATTATCCCGAATTTGTTAATTAAAGAGATTACGCAAGAGATTGCAAAGTCGGAAGCGATAAAAGTTTATGTTTGTAATGTGATGACTCAGCCGGGAGAAACTGATGGTTATAGTGTTTCTGACCATATTAAAGCTCTTCTAAAACATAGCCATGAACAGATTTTGGATTATTGTGTGGTGAATAATGGTGAAGTGCCGAGCGAGGTTTTAAAGCGTTATTCTCAGGATAGTTCGACCTTGGTGGTTAATGATCGTAAAAAAATTGAGAATCTTGGGGTACGGGTGGTTGAGGAAGATTTTAGCATGATTCAGGACGGAGTAATCCGCCATGATGCGGAAAAGTTAGCCAAAATCATTTTAAGTTTTATTGAAGAAATTTAATTATGCCTTTAATTAAAAAAGAATTAATCGTAAAAAATAGACAGGGTTTGCATGCCCGGCCGGCGGCTATATTTGTGCAGATCGCTAATAAATTTGATGCGCGAATTACTGTGCGCCATGATGATGAAGAGGTCAATGGCAAATCGATTATGGGTATTCTTATGTTGGGGGCAGAGAAGGAC
>CAYHRM010000003.1:0-31103 GCA_964359035.1 uncultured Planctomycetales bacterium | reverse complement strand
TGGAAAGGGTAAAAACCTGAAAGAAATTTGTCAGCACATGCAGATGGTCGCTGAGGGGGTACCGACAGCAAAATCCGCCTATGCCTTAAGTTTAAAATATAAAATTGATATGCCGATTATCAGAGAGGTTTACTATTTACTTTACAAGAATAAATCGCCTCGTCAGACAGTAAACGATCTGATGGCAAGAAAAAGTAAGGAAGAATAGGGGTTAATATAAGTTTGTAACGGGGCGTGGCTCAGCTTGGTAGAGCGCTTGAATGGGGTTCAAGAGGTCACAGGTTCAAGTCCTGTCGCCCCGAATTAATTCTTGAGAGAATTATGCATGAGCTTAAAAAAAGGAGAGGATATGACAAAACAATATAGTGATGCAGAAAAAAGAAGGACTCCACGCGCAAATGGAAGATTTATTGTTTCCTATAGGGTTATTCCGAATAATAGTAATGTTGATATTTCACAGACTAAGAATTTAAGTTTAGGTGGGATGCTTTTAACTACCAATTGCCAGTTTTTAATCGGAACAAATTTAGCGCTTGAAATTCGCCTGCCCTTTGATCCTGATCCAATTATGATTATTGCTGTGGTTCTGGAATCAAAAGAGATCTCTAAAGGGATAATTTATGATACGCGGCTTAGCTTTTTGGCTATTGATGAGAAACACCGAAAAGTAATCGGTGAAACGGTAGGTTATTATCTTAAGAAAGGTTAACTGATGAGAAAGATTAATATTGGTATTATTGGTTTTGGAAATATTGGCACTGGGGTGGCTAAGATCCTTGCTTCTAGAAAATCGCTCTTGGCGCAAAAAATAGAAACCGAAATTACCATTAAAAAAATATGCGATAAAGATTTAACCACAAAAAGAGATGTTTCAGTAGATAAGGCCCTGCTTACTACGGATGCTTATGAAATTATTAATGATCCGGCAATTGACATTATTGTGGAATTAATGGGGGGGATCAATCCGGCTAAAGAGTTTATCTTAGCGGCTTTAAAAAAGGGTAAACATGTAGTTACTGCGAATAAAGCTTTGCTGGCTGAGCACGGTAATGAATTATTTAGAGAGGCGATGGAGAGAGGCAAAAATATTTATTTTGAAGCATCAGTTGGTGCAGGCATCCCAATTATAAAATCGATTAAGGAAGGGTTAGTAGCGAATAAATTCAACAGTATTTTTGGTATCGTAAACGGCACATCAAATTATGTGCTTACGCAGATGTCTAAAGAAAACTGTTCTTTTATTAATGCTCTCAGTAGCGCTAAGCTCAAGGGCTTTGCTGAAAAGGACCCTACTTTTGATATTCAGGGCATTGACTCAGCGCATAAGCTAGTATTGCTTACTTATTTAGCTTTTGGAAAACTTGTTCAGCTAAAAGATATTTTTATTGAAGGGATTGCCCATATTTCTGCTGCGGATATTGCTTATGCTAAAGAATTAGGCTATACCATAAAATTATTGGCTATTGCTAAAAAAGAAGTTGATGAGTTAGAAGTGCGGGTGCATCCCACTCTTTTACCGAGTGAACATCTGCTTTCTTCCGTAGACGGGGTTTTTAATGCGATCTATGTCTCTAGTGATTTGGCTGGGGACCTGATGTTTTATGGCCCAGGAGCAGGCCAATTACCCGCTGCTTCAGCCGTGGTTTCCGATATCGTAGATTTGGCTCAAGATATTAAGGCTGGATTATTTAGGCCAACTTTAAATTCTCGGGAAGATAGCTCAATTAAAGGTTTACGTAAAATAGATGAGTTTGAAAATAAATATTACATTCGTATTACAGCAGTGGATAAACCGGGAGTGTTAGCTAAAATAGCGGGAATTTTAGCTAAATTTGGTATTAGTATTGCTTCGGTTACGCAAAAGGAGAAGTTGAAATCTCATGTTGTGCCGGTGGTAATGGTTACGCATGAAGTAAAAGAAAAAAATTTGCGCGGAGCCTTAAAGATGATTGATAAATTGGCAGAGATTAAGGATAAATCTGTTGCTATACGGATTGAGGGTGTTTAATGAGCGAGCAAAAATATAAAGGCATAATTCAGAAATACCGACAATTTTTGCCGGTGAGTGATAAAACTCCGGTGATTACTTTAAATGAAGGGAATACTCCTTTAATTTATGCCGGCTATTTAAGCGGGTTAGTCGGAAAAAACTTTGAAGTTTATTTAAAATATGAAGGCCTTAATCCCACGGGTTCTTTTAAAGATAGAGGGATGACTTTGGCGATCTCTAAGGCCTGCGAGGAAAAAGCGACGGCGGTGATGTGTGCTTCTACCGGGAATACCTCTGCATCGGCGGCTGCTTATGCTGCACGCGCAGGAATTAAATGTATTGTGCTTATTCCCAGTGGGGCAATTGCGCTCGGCAAGCTTAGCCAAGCGTTGATTCATGGGGCGAAGGTCTTAGCGATTAAAGGAAATTTTGATGCAGCGTTAGATCTGGTAAAAGAAATTACTAAAAAATATCCGATTGTATTAGTAAATTCATTAAATCCTTATCGTATTGAAGGGCAAAAAACTGCTAGCTTTGAAATATGCGATTATTTACTTGATGCGCCGGATTTTCAAGTCATGCCGGTAGGAAATGCCGGTAACATTACTGCTTATTGGAAGGGGTATCAGGAATATAAAGCGCAAGGATTAAGCAAAAAATTACCCGTAATGTTAGGTTTCCAGGCAGAGGGGGCAGCTCCGATCGTTAGAAATAAACCTGTTGCTGATCCTGAAACTATTGCTACCGCTATTCGTATCGGTAACCCGGCTAGCTGGAAGAGTGCGGTGGCCGCGCGTGATGAATCGGGTGGCTTGATTGATATGGTTTCGGATAAAGAAATTATTCAGGCCTATGAAATGTTGGCGGAAAAAGAAGGTGTTTTTGCTGAACCGGCTTCGGCCGCTTCAGTCGCTGGTTTATTAAAACTAATCAAACAACAATATTTTAAAAAAGCAAACTTAAATGATGGAAGCTATAAAATTGTGTGTATCTTAACCGGGCATGGATTAAAGGATCCAGAAAGGGCGATTAAAACGGTTAAACCGCCTAAAGCTATGCGCGCAGATTTAAAAGCAGTGATTAAAGAAATTGGCTATTAAAAAAAGAATCCTGATTACAGCCGGGCCGACTTGGGTAGCGATTGATCAGGTGCGGGTAATCAGTAACCAGGCTTCAGGGGAAACCGGATTTATTTTAGCAGGTCAGTTTAAAAAGCTTGGGGCTAAAGTTACGTTGTTGCTTGGCCCAGGAAATTTTCCCGCTGTGCAGGCGGGTATTCAGGTTAAACGGTTTAAATATTTTTCTGGATTAGCTTTGCTCTTAGATAATGAATTAAAGCATGGAAAATATGCAGCGGTTATTCATGCTGCGGCGGTTGCCGATTATCAGCCGAAAAAAATAATTCCGTGCAAGGTTAGCTCGCTGCGTAAGAGCTGGAGCATAAATTTAGTTCCTACGAAGAAACTGATCAATGGCTTAAAAAAATATCAAGCGGATTTATTTACTGTGGGATTTAAATTTCAGCCAAAGGCAAATAAAGTACAGCTAATTACAAAAGGATCGGCGTTGTTAAAAGCAGCAAATTTAAATTTGGTGGTTGCGAATACTAATAACGACCAGGGGTATCAGGCTTATATTTTAGACGGTTTAAATAAGTATGGCCCCTTTTTAAATAAAACAAAAATGGCTGTTTATTTAACTCGGTTAATGGAGAATCTTTTTATGAAGAGTTCAGGATTATGACAAAATACATTGTATTGGTTGGTGATGGTATGGCAGATTATCCTATAGAAGGGTTAGGCATGCGCACACCCTTAGAAGCAGCGCGCACACCGAATATGGATTTTATTGCTAAAAACGGGTGTTTAGGGCGAGCCAAAACCATTCCGGATAAAATGACTCCGGCTTCAGACGTCGCTAATCTTTCTATTTTAGGGTATGATCCGAAAAAATATTATTCCGGAAGAGGGCCTTTGGAAGCGGCTAATTTGGGCGTGGAACTAGAGGAAGATGATGTTGCTTTTCGTTGTAATTTAATTACCGCTGGAGGGGATACTCTGCTTGACTATAGCGCCGGACATATTAAATCAGCGGAAGCGGAAAAGTTGATTAAGTTTATTGATCAAAAATTAGGAAGTAATAAATTACGTTTTTTTCCGGGGGTAAGCTATCGGCATCTGCTTTTGGTTAAGCGTGGAGCAGAGCTAAAATTACAAAATTTAAAATGTTTGGCTCCGCATGATATTTCTGGCCAAAGCATTAAAAAAAACTTACCTAAAGGAGATAACGCCGATTTAATTATTAAGCTTATGTTAGATTCTAAAGAAATTTTGGGTTTACATGAAATCAATCAAGTTCGCCTGGATTTAAAAGAAAATCCGGCAAATATGATCTGGCTTTGGGGCCAAGGCGTAAAGCCAAGTATGCCTAAATTTGTCGATAAATTTGGTTTATCTGGTAGTGTAATTTCTGCGGTAGATTTAATTAAAGGCTTGGGGCATATTTTGGGGCTGGAGGTAATTAATGTTCCCGGGGCCACAGGTTATTATGATACGGATTATGAAGGTAAAGCTCGGGCAGCAATTAAGTCTTTAAAGAAAAATGATTTTGTTTTCGTGCATGTCGAAGCTCCGGATGAAGCTGGGCACAACGGTGATTTACGGGAAAAACTCACGGCGATTGAGCGGTTTGATCAATTAGTGGTTGGTTCATTTTTAGAATATTGTAAAGATAAGGATGATTTTCGTTTAATGGTTTTACCGGATCATGCCACGCCATTGGCTTTAAAAACGCATACCGCCGAAGCCATCCCTTTTGTGATTTATGGAAAAGATATTCCGGCGGGGAATTTTCTTAATTACAGTGAAAAAGAAGCGCAAAAATCGCAGCTTTATTTTGAGCATGGTGATCAGCTGATGGAGTATTTCATTTTAAATACTCGCCGTTAAGCACAATTGCGCTGGTATTGGCTGCCGGTAGGCAGTCCTTAAGTAGACAAGGAGAATATTGAATGCCTAAGGGTTTAGTTGTGCAAAAGTATGGTGGTTCATCTGTGGCTAATGTTGAAAGAATTCAAAAAGTAGCGCAGAGGGTGGTCGAGTATAGTAAAAAGGGTTACGATCTAGTGGTGGTGGTTTCAGCCTTAGGGGACACTACTGATGAATTAGTTGCTTTGGCAGATAAAATTAATGCTCATCCTCCTGAGCGAGAAATGGATATGTTGCTTTCTACTGGAGAGCAGATCTCGGTTGCGCTTTTAGCCATGGCAATTACTAAATTAGGGTCAAAGGCTATTTCTTTTACTGGCTCTCAGGTCGGGATTATTACCGATAGCAGCCATACCCGAGCGAGAATTATTAAAATTAATGTAGATAGGATAAAAGCGGAATTAAAAAAAGGCAGAATTGTGATCGTAGCGGGTTTTCAGGGAGTAACTTTAAATCAGGAGATTACTACTTTAGGCAGAGGCGGTTCAGATCTAACTGCGGTAGCTTTGGCTAAGGAACTTTGCGCGGATTCTTGTGAGATTTATACAGATGTCGAAGGTATTTATACTACTGACCCGCGCATTGAACCTAAAGCTAAAAAAATTAAAGAGATTACTTATGATGAAATGCTGGAGATGGCTTCTTTAGGGGCTCAGGTAATGCAACCACGTTCTATCGAGGTGGCTAAAAAATTTAATGTTCCTTTGCATGTGCGTTCTTCATTTAATAATAAAAATGGAACGATGATTATTAAGGAGGTTAAACAGATGGAAGATGTTTTGGTAAGTGGAGTAACTTTAAATAAAAATGAAGCAAAGATTACTCTTTGCGGGGTTCAGGATAAGCCCGGAGTAGCGGTAAAATTATTTAAAGATTTAGCGACTTCTGGAGTAAGCGTGGATATGATCGTACAGAATGTTAGCCATACTCGTTCAACCGATATATCTTTTACCGTGGCAAAAGCTGATTGCGCTAAAGCCACTAAGATTACTAAAATGGTGGCTAAAAAAATCGGGGCGGGGGAAGTTTTGTTAGATGATGATATTGCTCGGGTTTCTATTGTCGGGGTAGGCATGAAATCGCATCGTGGCGTTGCGGCAAAAATGTTTGGGATTTTAGCAGACAATAAAATTAATATTGAAATGATCTCTACTTCGGATATTAGTATTTCTTGTATCATTAAGAAAAAAGATGCCGAAATTGCCGTAAAGAAAATACATGCTGATTTTGGGCTCAATAAATAGATAAGGGGTAAATTATGGATTCGGTAAAATTATACGATACGACATTAAGGGATGGTTCGCAGGCAGAAGGAATATCTTATTCAGTGATGGATAAAATCCGCATTGCGGAAGAGCTGGATAAGATTGGTATACATTTTATTGAAGGGGGCTGGCCAGGTTCGAATCCTAAGGACCGGGAATTTTTTGAAAAAATAAGCCGTTCTAAGCTTAAAAATTCTAAAATTGCTGCTTTTAGTATGACGCGTAGGCCAAATATTTCTGCTAGCCAGGATAGTAATTTATTAGCTTTACTAAAATCTAAAGCTCAAGTAATTACCATTGTTGGTAAAACTTGGGATTTCCATGTATTAGAGGTTCTAAAAACTACCCTAGATGAAAATTTGGCGATGATTTTTGATAGTATTGATTTTCTGGTTAAAAAAGGATTCGTGGTGTTTTATGACGCAGAGCATTTTTTCGATGCTTACAGTGCAAATAAAGATTATGCCCTAAAAACTTTAATCGCTGCTCAAGACGCGGGTTGTTCCGCGGTCTGCTTGTGTGATACTAATGGTGGATCTTTAACTAGCCAGATAAGTTCAGTGATTAAAGAGATTAAGGGAAAGATTAAAGTTGATTTAGGCATTCATTGCCATAATGATTCTGGGGTAGCGGTTGCTAATTCTTTGGTAGCGGTGGAGGCTGGGGCAAACATGGTTCAGGGTACGATTAATGGGTACGGGGAACGCTGTGGAAACGCGGATTTAATTGCGATTATTGCGAATTTAAAAATTAAATTCAAGCTCGACTGTATCCCTGATGCACAGTTAAAACAATTAACGCATCTTTCGCATTTTGTTAGTGAAATTAGCAATATGCGCCTAAAAAATGAGCAGCCTTTTGTGGGTGATTCAGCATTTGCGCATAAGGGTGGTATGCATATTAACGCGATTATGAAAAACCCTTTAACTTATGAGCATCTTGATCCACATTTAGTCGGAAATAAGCGTCGTATCTTAGTCTCCGAATTGGGGGGTAAAACCGGAATTTTATTGCGGGCCAAAGACTTAAACTATGATTTAAGTAAAACTGACCCGCAAACAAAAAAGATTCTGGAATTGGTGCAAGCTTTAGAGCATAAAGGTTTTCAATTTGAAGCGGCCGAGGCGTCTTTTCAAATATTAATGCAAAGATCTTTAAAGAAATTTAAAAAATTCTTTGAATTAGAAGGGTTTAGGGTGGTGATCGAAAAGGGGAAAAATAAAAAGATTACCTCGGAAGCGATTATTAAGCTAAAGGTTAACGGGGTTAAAGAGCATACGGCTGCCGAAGGAGATGGCCCGATTAACGCATTAGACAACGCCTTACGTAAAGCCCTAAAAGATTTTTATCCGACTTTAGCTAAAATGCATCTATCTGATTTTAAAGTGCGCGTTTTGGATGAAAAAGCAGGTACTGCCGCTCGGGTAAGAGTATTAATTCAATCCCAGGATGAAAAAGATATCTGGAATACGATTGGAGTTCACGAAAATATTATTGAGGCTAGTTGGCAGGCTCTGGTGGATAGCGTTGAATATAAACTCCTAAAGGATAAGCAGTAAGTTCCCATTTAAGCGAATTTCTCGCCAGTAAGGATAATTATCAATGAGTCAAGAGCTTAGTAAGCAATATAACCCTAAAGATACCGAAAGTAAGTGGTATCAAGTTTGGGAGCAGAATAATCTTTTTTCCGCCCAACCTTCACCGAATAAATTACCCTACTGCATAGTGATCCCCCCGCCGAATGTTACTGGAATTCTGCATATGGGCCATGCCCTAAATAATACCCTTCAAGACATCCTGATACGTTATAAGAAAATGCAGGGGTTTACGGCCTTATGGGTCCCTGGAACGGATCATGCCGGAATCGCTACGCAAAATGTGGTTGAAAAAACTTTGGCCAAAGAAGGGCTCAAGCGGCAGGATTTAGGTAGAGAAAAATTCTTGGAGAGGGTTTGGGAATGGAAACAGCATTATGGCGAAACCATAATTACTCAGCTTAAAAAACTTGGTTGTGCCTGCGCTTGGGACCGGCTACGTTTTACCATGGACCAGGATTATTCTTTGGCGGTGAATGAGGTTTTTGTCAGGCTTTATGAAAAGAAGTTAATTTATCAGGGCGATTATATTATTAACTGGTGCCCGCGTTGCCAGACGGCGTTAAGTGATGAGGAGGCCAGCCATGTTGAATTACAAGGCAATCTTTATTACCTAAAATATCCGTTAAAAGATAATGCACAGGAATTTATTACTGTCGCTACTACTCGGCCAGAGACGATGTTAGGCGATACAGCTGTAGCGGTAAATCCCAAAGATAAACGTTATAAAAAATATATCGGTAAATATTTAATTTTGCCCATAATTAACCGGCCGTTAAAAATTATTGCCGATAATATGGTAGATATGAAATTTGGCACTGGTGCGGTTAAAGTCACTCCTGCGCATGACCCTAATGATTATGTTTTAGGAAAAAAACACAGCCTGTCATTTATTAATGTTCTTGCTCCGGATGGTGCGATGAATGAATTAGCGGGTAAATTCTGTGGTTTGAACCGTTTTAAGGCCAGAGAAGCAATCTTGGAGGAGTTAAAACTATTAGGCTTACTAGAGAAGATTACTCCGCATACGCTTTCTGCTGGGCATTGTTATCGCTGCAATACGATTGTGGAGCCATATTTATCTAAACAATGGTTTGTGAAGATGAAGCCATTGGCTAAACCGGCGATTGCGGCAGTTAAAAAAGAAAAGATAAAGTTTCATCCTGCGCGTTGGACCAAGGTTTATTTAAACTGGATGGAGAATATTCAGGACTGGTGTATATCTCGGCAAATCTGGTGGGGGCACCGGATGCCGGTTTATTACTGTAAAAATTGTCAGAAGAAAAATCCAGAAACAGGGATCATTGTATCCAGAGTCAAGCCTTCTTGTTGCCCGAAATGTGCATCGGATGATTTAAGGCAAGAAGAGGATGTCCTGGATACCTGGTTTTCTAGTTGGCTTTGGCCCTTTGCTACTTTTTATTGGCCTCAAGAAAATAAGGATTTAAAATATTTTTATCCTACCTCAACTTTAGTTACTGCGCCGGAGATTATTTTCTTTTGGGTGGCGCGCATGATTATGGCGGGATTTGAATTTAAGCAACAGATTCCCTTTAAGGATGTTTATATCCATGGCACGGTGCGCGACAGCCAAGGAAAAAAGATGTCCAAGTCTTTAGGTAATGCTATTGATCATTTGGAAATTATCGCTGAGTATGGAACCGATGCTTTACGTTTCAGCTTGATTTCCATAACTAATCAAGGCCAGGATGTATATTTATCCAAAGATAGGTTTGAACAAGGCCGAAACTTTGCCAATAAAATTTGGAATGCTTCACGCTTTATTCTGATTAATCTTAAACCTGAAGACGTGGCGGTGGATTTGTGCGGTTTTTGTAAGCAAGAAGAACTTGATCTGGTTAACCGTTGGATATTAAGCCGTTTTTATTCAACTTTAGAAAAAGTAGAAAATGAATTAGATAGTTTTAAATTTAATGAAGCGGCCAGTAGCTTATATTCATTTTTCTGGCATGAATTCTGTGATTGGTATTTGGAATTAATTAAACCTCAGATTAACCAAAAACAAACTCAGGTTGTAATGTATAAAATTTTAGAAAAAACCTTAAGATTAATTCATCCTTTTATGCCTTTTATATCGGAGGAGATTTGGCAGCGTTTGCCAAATGCTAAAGATTCAATTATGCAACAGAGTTGGCCGCACCTACAGCATGAGCTCATCAATAAAAAGGACCAGTTACAGATGGAGCTGGCCTTTGATTTGATTAATATTATCAGAAATATGCGCGCAGAGCTAGAGGTTAATCCGGCTAGCCGCGTGGATATCCAATTGACAGTTACTAGTAAGCTTACGCAGGTTTCTTTAGAACTGCTTTCCGGTTATATAAAAAATTTAGCTAAAGTTAACAGTTTAACCCTTAATGATAAATATATTGCCAGAAATAATCAATACGCAGTTGTTTTTAAGGATTTGCATATTGTCATGCCGTTGGAAGGCATCGTCGATGTTGCCAGCCAGCTTTTAAAAAACAATTTAAAAATTGATAAATTAAAATCTGAGATTAAAAATAAAGAAACTATGCTGGCAAATAAAAATTTCTCTACCCGTGCTCCGCAGGAAATTGTGGAAGCCGAAAAAAATAAAGTAATCGATATGCGTGAACAGATTAAGAAGCTGGAGGTAATTATAAATGGCTTACGCTAAATACTT
This sequence comes from uncultured Planctomycetales bacterium, assembly GCA_964359035.1. Taxonomy (GTDB): domain Bacteria; phylum Omnitrophota; class Gorgyraeia; order Gygaellales; family Profunditerraquicolaceae; genus UBA6249. The sequence goes on along the minus strand of CAYHRM010000003.1, from coordinate 20,598 downwards.
TTTATCTGAAGGCAGGCCTAAAATTAACCCCCGGGAAAAAAAGTTAATCATTAAACGTGCTCTGAGTGAAGATATTGGCCGAGGTGATATTACTACACAGCTAACTATCCCTAAAAATGTATCAATCAGGGCTAAAATTATTGCTAAAGAAGAATTTTTGCTTTGTGGTATGGATTTGGCAGCGGATGTATTTAAAACGGTTGACGCTAGTTTAAAATTTAAGCCCCAGGTTAAGGATGGCAAGCGAGTTTTTCCTCAGCAAGTTTTGGCGATTATTTCAGGAAATGCCTCTAGCATTCTTACGGCGGAGCGGGTGGCTTTGAACTTAGTAGCTTTACTTTCTGGAATTGCTACTAAAACAGCTAAGTTTGTTAAAAAAATTCAGCCCTTTAAAACTAAAATCACCGATACACGTAAAACTATAGCTGGTTTAAGGCAGTTACAGAAGTATGCGGTCAGGGTTGGTTCTGGTTTTAATCACCGTCTATGTTTGGATGAAATGATTTTGGTTAAAGATAACCATTTAAAAATTATGGGAAATTATTCCGGGTTACTGCGGGTGCCGAAAGGATGTAAAATTGAAATTGAAGCTCAGAGCCTAAAAGAGTTTTTACGCGCTTTAAGTTTTAAACCGGATATTGTCATGTTAGATAATATGAAGATTCCAGATATTCAAAAGGCGGTAGAAATCAGGAATAAGCTTAAAATTAATGGCTCAAGCTGTTTGACTAAATTGGAAGCCAGCGGAAGTATTCACCTAGGCAACGTAAAGAAGTATGCTGCAACCGGGGTAGAAATAATTTCGATCGGAGAGTTAACTGATTCGATAGAATCCGTAGATATTAGTTTAGATATTGCCTAATGCAGAGATTTAAACTTGTTTCTAGTTTTCGTCCATGCGGTGATCAGCCTAAAGCCATACAAGGACTTTCTAAATCTATTTTAGCTAAGCAGCGTTATTCTACGCTTTTAGGGGTTACCGGCAGCGGTAAAACCTTCACGTTGGCTAATGTTATCGCCAAAGTAAACCTGCCAACACTAGTAATCTCGCATAATAAAACCTTAGCCGCTCAACTTTACTCAGAATTTAAGGAATTTTTTCCGCATAATGCGGTTGAATATTTCGTCAGCTACTACGATTATTACCAGCCAGAAGCCTATATTCCCGCTACGGATACTTATATTGAAAAAGACTCTTCAATTAATGAACGACTGGACCGTTTGCGGCTTTCTGCGACTACTTCTTTAATCAGCCGGCCGGATGTAATTGTCGTGGCCTCAGTTTCCTGTATTTATAATTTAGGCTCACCGCAGGATTATAAAGAAATGCTGGTTATTTTAAATAAAAATACCCTTATTCAGCGGGATGAATTAATTGCTAAGCTTATCCAAATTCAATATGAGCGCAATGATTATGAATTTAAACGCGGAAAAATTAGGGTGCGCGGGGATGTAGTGGAAATATTTCCGTCTTACAGCCAGCAGGCATTGCGTTTGGAGTTAATGCATGACAAGATCGCTCAAATTTCCGTATTTGATCCGGTATCGGCAAAAATAATTAATCGGGTTGATCAGGTAGCGATTTATCCGGCCAAACATTTTATTGCTTCTACAGATAGAATTAATTCGGCGCTCGGTTCAATCAGGGAAGAACTAGCTGTTCAGTTAGAAGTATTACGCAAACAGAATAAATTATTACAGGCTCAGCGGTTGGAGTCGCGCACAAATTATGATTTGGAGATGCTCAAGGAGATCGGATATTGCCATGGGATAGAAAACTATTCCCGGCATTTAAATGGCTCCCTAGCTGGATGCCGGCCATCGGCAATGATTGATTATTTTCCGAAAGATTTCTTAACGATCATTGATGAATCACACGTTACTATTCCGCAAATTAGAGGAATGTACGCTGGCGACCGGGCCAGGAAAGAAACGCTCGTAGATTATGGTTTTAGGCTTCCTTCGTGCCTGGATAATCGTCCGTTAAAATTTGATGAATTTAATCGCCTGGTAAAGCAATTAATCTTTGTTTCAGCCACTCCGGATGAATATGAGTTAACTTTAAGTGCCGGTAAAGTTATTGAGCAGATTATCCGCCCTACCGGGTTAATTGATCCGGAGATTATTGTCAAGCCTACTGCTGGTCAAATCGATGATTTGATTTTACAAATAAAGCTGCGTGCAAAAAACAATCAAAGGGTTTTGGTGACTACGTTGACTAAGCGATCCTCTGAAGATCTGGCCAATTACCTTGCCGAACAGGGGATTAGAGTAAAGTATCTCCACTCGGAAATACAGACGATTCAGCGCACGGTGATACTTAAAGAACTACGTGAAAATAAATTTGATTGTTTAGTCGGTATTAATCTGCTACGTGAAGGATTAGATCTACCGGAAGTTTCATTAGTGGCTATTTTGGATGCAGATAAAGAAGGGTTCCTGCGTAGCGCAACCGCGCTGATTCAGGTTGGAGGACGGGCTGCGCGTAATTTAAATGGTACGGTAATTATGTATGCCGACACGATTACCAGGTCGATGAAAAAAGCAATCGACGAAAGCCTACGGCGTAGAGTTAAGCAGATAGAATTTAATCGCAAAAATAAAATTACTCCGCGTTCTATTGATAAAGCAATCAAAAAAGGCATTGAGGACTCCGAAGATGTCCAGGAGTTTGTACAGGGGCTAACCGGAGAATCCAGCGAGCAATACCAGTTGCATAAATATATTACTGAGCTAGAATATGAAATGGAGCTAGCGGCCCGAAATCTACAATTTGAAAAAGCCGCTAATTTAAGGGATAAAGTGAAGGAGCTGCGCAATGCTATTGGCCATTGATATTGGTAACACTAATCTAACCGGTGGGGTTTTTGTGGGAGGAAAACTAAAATACCGGTTTGATTTGCCAACTAAAACCTATAAAAAAGCGCAATTGATAAAGAAATTAAAAGCTTATTCTGAAATATCCACAACCATTATTTGTAGCGTTGTCCCTAAGCTTACGGGGGTTGTTTGGCGTGATTTAAAATCTTTCACTGGCCAAAACATCTATATAGTAGGTAAAGATTTAGTTGTCCCAATCAAAAATCTTTATCGTTTACCCAAGCAGGTTGGACAAGACCGGCTGGTTAATGCTTATGCGGCGATCAATCTTTATGCTGCACCTTTGATTGTTATAGATTCCGGCACGGCGATTACTTTTGATGTGATCTCTAGAGATCGGGCATATTTAGGAGGTTTAATTTTTCCGGGAATGCGCATTTCTTTGGAGGCTTTAGCAGAGAAGACCGCATTATTACCGCAAGTAAAATTACAAATTCCGGGAAAGCTTATCGGGAAAGATACCAGAAATAGTATATTAAGCGGAGTTGTTTTTGGTACAGCTGCCCTGAGCAAGGAGCTAGCCGTAAGAATTCAACAATCTCTTGGCAAAAATGCACGCATTATTGGTACTGGCGGCAATATTTGTTTAATTAAAAGATACTCTGATTTAAAAATGAAAATTGAACCTGATCTAACCTTAAAGGGCCTTAGTCTTATTTATAAGCACAAGATCAAAAAACATGGTTTTTAGAGCCTTTATTATCACTATTTGTTTTTTATCCTTCTTTAAAATAGAGAATTCTTTTTGTGATGATCAAAATCAGGCCACGGGATTGGTTTTTGAACAAGCGCTTAAAAATTTTGAAACACAAAAACAAAAAGAACAAGAATTGTTGATTACTAAGCTTAATTTTAATTCTGGCTATGTAATAGAAAATTGGATTAATAGCGCAAAAAAAGATAAAGCCGCTAAGTTAAATACACGTCTTGAGCAAAGCTGGGAAAAGTTGTCCTTGTCTTATCCGATTTCGCCGTCACATTATGAATATTATTTAAGAGGGTATAAATACAACTTGCTCAAGAACGATGTAATTAGAACTGATTCCCTAAATTCTCCTTTTAAGGCTATAGTAATCGTAAATGAAGAGCTGTATGTTGAAAAATACCATTCACCGAATATCAGTGATGCTAATCCGTATTTTTACACGGTGAGCACTAACTATACTTTGAATTTTGAATACAAAAATGAAAAATTTACCCTGGTCAACAGCGATAGTAAAATCATTTCGATCGAAAACGATTGTCCAGATGAAATTAAAAAATTTCGTTTATAAATAATAAAAACTTCTTGACAAGAATTTTTTTTTATTTATAATTAGCACTCTAGGAAAAAGAGTGCTAGTTTTAAGTTAACCTGACATTATAAGGAGGTGACAAGATGGAAATTAAACCATTGGGTGATCGCATCGTTGTTAAACCTTTAGAAGCAGAGAAAAAAAGTAAGGGTGGCATTGTTCTGCCTGATTCTGTTAAGGAGAAACCGCAAGAGGCTAAAGTAGTTGCCGTGGGCAAGGGTAAGGTATTAGAGAGTGGCGCGGTTCAGACCCCGGAAGTAAAGGTTGGGGACAAAATAATTTTTGGAAAATATTCCGGTAATGAATTTATTACTAAAGAAGGCGAAGAGTTACTTATTTTACGCGAGGATGATATTTTAGCGATCATTAAGTAAATGTTTTATCCCGGCGCATGATTAAATAGCCCGGAACACACATTTAACAGGAGGATTTATGGCAAAGCAATTATTGTATAGCGATGATGCCCGTCGTAAGATTTTAAGGGGCGTGGAGCAGCTAGCCGCTGCAGTAAAGGTGACTTTAGGCCCTAAAGGGCGCAATGTAGTAATTGATAAAAAATTTGGTTCTCCCACGATTACCAAAGACGGTGTGACTGTAGCCAAGGAAATTGATTTAGAGGATGCTTTTGAAAATATGGGCGCTCAGATGGTTAAAGAAGTGGCCGAAAAAACATCGGATAATGCCGGTGATGGTACTACTACCGCCACAGTTTTAGCGGAAGCGATTTATCGTGAAGGATTAAAGAATGTTACTGCCGGATCAAATCCTATGGCTTTAAAACGCGGAATTGAAAAAGCAGTGGTAAAAATAGTTGAAGAATTAGGAAAGCTTTCTACTCCGATCAAAGATAAAAAAGAAATTGCTCAAGTTGCCAGCATTGCGGCTAATTCTGATACCAATATTGGAGAATTAATTGCCGAGGCAATGGATAAAGTAGGCAAGGACGGGGTAATTACCGTCGAAGAAGCAAAATCTACTGCTACTACTTTGGATGTTGTGGAAGGTATGCAGTTTGACCAGGGTTATTTATCACCCTATTTTGTAACGGATGCGGAAAGAATGGAAGTGCTCTTGGAAGATGCTTACATTCTTATTTATGAGAAAAAGATATCTTCAATTAAAGATATCCTACCTTTATTAGAAAAAATCGCCCGGGTGGGTAAACCCTTATTAATTATTGCCGAAGAAGTTGACGGGGAAGCTTTAGCTACCCTGGTCGTGAATAAGATCCGGGGTACTTTTGTTGCCTGCGCAGTAAAAGCTCCGGGTTATGGTGATCGGCGTAAAGCGATGCTTGAAGATATCGCTATTTTAACTGGCGGAAAAGCCATCACCGAAGATTTAGGTATCAAGCTGGAAAATGTTGATATCGAAGATTTAGGCCGTGCGAAGAAAATAAAGATTGATAAAGAGAATTCGACCATTGTGGAAGGAGCCGGAAAGAATGCGGCAATCAATGCCAGAATAGCTCAATTAAAGAAACAGATTGAAGATACTGACTCAGATTATGATAAAGAGAAGCTGCAGGAACGCCTAGCTAAATTAGCCGGTGGCGTTGCCGTAATTAATGTTGGCGCAGCCACAGAAACAGAGATGAAAGAAAAGAAGGCTCGTGTTGAAGATGCCTTGCATGCAACTCGCGCAGCGACCCAGGAAGGTATTGTTCCCGGAGGCGGAGTAGCGTTTATTCGGACCATTGCGGCTTTAGATAAACTAAAGTTAGACGGTGATGAGAAGATTGGCGCAGATATTGTAAAACGCGCTATTGAGGAACCTTTAAGGCAGATCGCGCAAAACGCTGGCCTAGAAGGTTCAGTGGTGGTGCAAAGGATTAAACAGGAAAAAACAAATATCGGTTATGATGTTAGCCAGGATGCTTATGTGGATATGATTGAAGCTGGCGTAATCGATCCGACAAAAGTAACGCGTTCAGCTTTGCAAAATGCTGCCAGTATTGCGGCGTTATTACTTACCACGGAAGCTTTAATCGTGGATAAGCCGGAAAAAGATGAGAAGATGCCTGCGATGCCCGGTGGTGGAATGGGTGGAATGGGTGGTATGGGCGGCGGAGGAATGTATTAAACCCTTAAGAAATTAAGGTTTGTATAAGAAATAATCAAAAACGGCTGGTCTTGAATAAAGATCAGCCGTTTTTATTGTATTAATTTATAAGCTTTCTGGCTTTTGCTGGAGGTATACTGTTGCGGAAAATCTTACGTGCTCGGAAGCAAAAGGCAGAAAGCAAAAGCAAAGCAAAAGCAAAATATATATTGACAATTGAAGCTAAATAATATAAAATTATTAATCTTATCAGCAATATTTCCAGTTAAGGTTAATTACTCGTAACTTATTGCCAAACAACGGTTTAATATCATAATAGGGAGAATTTAAGATGGCAGAGTGGATTGGTATAAATAGACGCGCAAGAAGATGTTATGGTTTTGATGAAGTTGCTTTAGTCCCTGGAGCTCAGACTGTAAATCCTAATGAAGTGGATACAAGCTTTAAATTCAACGGAAAAAGCTTTAAAATACCTATTCTTGCCGCTGCTATGGATGGCGTAGTGGATGTAAAATTTGCGATTGAAATGTCACGCTTAGGCGGGATTGCAGTTTTAAATCTTGATGGTATACAAACGCGCTATGAAAATCCGGATGAAGTGCTGGAAGAGATCTCTAAAACTACTCCCCAAAAAGCTACAGAATTAATTCAAACAGTTTATACTACACCAATCAAAGAAAAACTGGTTACTAAAAGAGTCGCTCAAATTAAAAAAGCCAAGGCTATGGCGGTAGTTAGTTGTATTCCGGCAAATGCGGAAAGATTTTCGAAATTAGCGATTGCGGCGGGGGCAGATATTTTTGTTATTCAGTCTACCGTGGCTACGCTCAGGCATCTTTCTAAGGAATATAAAACATTAGATCTAATTAAATTTTGTAAATCTATAAAAATTCCGGTTATTTTGGGAAATTGCGTTACCTATGAAACAACCTTGGAGTTGATGAGCACCGGGGCGAGCGGTTTATTAATCGGCGTAGGGCCAGGCGCTGCCTGCACTACGCGTGGCGTGTTAGGGATCGGGGTTCCGCAGGTTACCGCTACGGTGGATGCCGCAGGAGCACGTGATTTTTATTTTAAACGCACCGGAAAATATATTTCTATTATTACTGATGGGGGAATGAACCGTGGAGGTGATATTTGTAAGGCTTTTGCCTGCGGAGCAGATGCCGTAATGATCGGCTCAAGCTTTGCCCGCGCCAACGAAGCTCCTGGGAGAGGTTTCCATTGGGGGATGGCTACTTCACATGTTAATTTACCACGCGGAACGCGCATTCAGGTCGGTACTACCGGAGCATTAAAAGATATTTTACTCGGCCCGGCAAAAGTTGATGATGGCTCACAAAACCTTTTAGGCGCTTTAAGGACATCTATGGGGTCATTGGGATCATCTAACATAAAAGAAATGCATGATGTGGAAATAATTATTGCTCCTTCGATCCAAACTGAAGGCAAAATTTTCCAGGTTGGCCAAAGAGTAGGAATGGGGAAATAAATGAAGAAAAAAACTAAGTTTAAAAAATCGCCAGAAAAGAATGTCGTAGTAGCTAGACAAACAGTATTAATTTTGGATTTTGGTTCGCAATATACGCAATTAATTGCCCGCAGAGTAAGAGAAAATAAAGTTTTCTCAATAATTATTCCCTATAATACGCCGGCTAAAGAAATTGCGGCGTTAAATCCGAAAGGAATTATTCTTTCCGGTGGCCCGGCTTCAGTGGTGGATAAAAAATCACCTTATCCGGATATGGGGATCTTTAAATTAGGTGTACCGATATTGGGTATCTGCTACGGAATGCAGGTTATTTGCGAGTTATTGGGTGGTAAGGTTAGGCATACCCGCGAACGTGAATATGGTAAGGTAGAATTATTTATTGATGATAATAGTGATCTCTTTAGTCATTTGCCGGGTAATTTTACCTGCTGGGCTAGTCATGGAGATTATGTTACTAAAATGCCTGCTGGATTTCACACCATTGGACATACCACCAATACTCCGATTGCGGCAATCTCTAACCGAAAAAGGAAAATATTTGCTGTTCAATTTCATCCGGAAGTAACGCATACGGAAAAAGGCAGTCAAATCCTGAGTAATTTTTTATTTAAAGCCTGCGGCGCTTCAAGCCGGTGGACGATGCAGTCATTTATTAAAGAGTCGATTATAAATATTAAAAAAACTATCGGTAACGATAAAGTCGTGTTAGGTTTAAGCGGCGGAGTGGATTCTTCCGTGGCGGCCTTGTTAATTCACAAAGCGATCGGTAAAAATTTACGTTGTATTTTTATTGATAATGGGCTGCTGAGAAAAGGTGAGGCGGATCAGGTTAAAAGTGTTTTTAAAGATATGTATCATCTTAATCTAAGTTATGTTGATCGCAGCAAGAGATTTCTAGAGCGCTTAAAAGGAGTAACTGATCCGGAAGAAAAGCGAAAGATTATCGGGAGCGAGTTTGTTAAGGTCTTTGAAGAAGAGGCTAAAAAAACTAAAGGAGTAAAGTTTTTAGGCCAAGGTACTCTTTATCCGGATGTGATTGAATCTGTCTCGCCTACGGGCGGGCCAAGCAGAAAAATTAAAAGCCATCATAATGTCGGGGGCTTGCCTGCGCAAATGGAGCTTAAGCTTATCGAGCCCTTAAGGGAATTATTTAAGGATGAAGCGCGTCAAATTGGCATGCAATTAGGGTTGCCGGAAAATATTGTTCAGCGCCAGCCATTTCCTGGCCCGGGGCTAGCGGTTAGAATTATTGGAGAAATTACTCTTGAGCGGCTTGATCTTTTGCGCGAAGCAGATAAACGCGTGATTGAAGAAATTACTAGAGCCGGATTATATGATCAGATTTGGCAGTCATTTGCCGTATTGCTACCGATTAAAAGTGTCGGGATCATGGGCGATGAGCGTACTTATGAAAATGTTGCCGCTCTGCGTTGCGTATCTAGTTTTGATGGTATGACTGCGGATTGGGTTAAACTTCCTTATGAGGTCATGGAAAGAATCTCGAACCGCATTATTAATGAAGTAAGAGGAATTAATCGGGTAGTTTACGATATTAGCTCTAAACCTCCGGCAACAATAGAGTGGGAATAATTATTTAAGCTCTAAACCTTTAAAACTTTTTTTAAAGTTGAAGATTTAGAGTTTAGCGTTTGTATATCATGCCTGGCTCTGAATTCGTCCACCTTCACTTACACACCCAATACAGTCTTCTTGACGGTGCCTGCCGTATACCTGAGATACTTGCCATTGCTAAAAGCTTCAAAATGGATTCTTTAGCGATCACCGATCATGGTAACATGTTCGGAGCGATTGATTTTTATTTAGAAGCGCAAAAAGCGGGAATCAAACCAATTATTGGATGTGAATTTTATATTGCCCCGAAAAGCCGCTTGGAAAAAAGTGGGGGGATAGAAGATGCCGCTAATCATTTGATTCTTTTAGCTCGTAACGAAGAAGGCTATCATAATCTCATGAAGTTAGTTTCCATCAGCTATTTAGAGGGATTCTATTATCGGCCGCGGATTGATAAAGAGGTTCTTGCTCAACATGCAGCAGGATTAATCGGCTCAAGCGCCTGTCTTAAAGGAGAAATTGCCGACTTGATCATACAAAAACGTTTTAATGATGCCTTAAAAGCAGCAGATATTTACCAAAATATATTAGGCAAGGGTAATTTTTATTTAGAAATTCAAGGTAATTCTATCCCTGAGCAAAAAATAGTAAATACTGGTTTGATTAAGATCTCTGGCGAACTAAATATTCCCTTGGTCGCCACTAATGACGTACACTATCCCACCAAAGACCGGGCGGCTGCCCACGAAGCATTGCTGTGTATTCAAACTCAAACTACCCTAGATGATCCTAAACATATGCGTTTTCAGACTGAAGAATTTTATTTTACCTCACCGGCAGAAATGAAAGAGCTGTTTCGTGAATGCCCAGAGGCTTTAAAAAATACTTTAGAGATTGCTGGGCGTTGTAATCTGGAGTTAGATTTTAGCCAGATGCATTTACCTAAATATTCTCCTCCGGGTGGTAAAGATAAGGAAGAGTTTTTACTGGAGTTATGTGAAAAAGGCCTGGCCAAAAGTAATCTTGATAATAATCCTGATGTGCAAAAACGATTGGATCATGAATTAAAAATAATTAAACACATGGGGTTTATTAGCTATTTTTTAATTGTTTGGGATTTTATTGCCTATGCCAAAAGTCAATCTATACCTGTCGGGCCGGGAAGGGGTTCTGCCGCGGGAAGCCTGGTAAGCTATCTTCTAGGGATTACGGATCTGAACCCATTAAAATATGGGCTGCTTTTTGAAAGATTTCTAAATCCTGAACGTATGGGGCTTCCGGATATTGATATTGATTTTTGTTATGAACGCCGGCAAGAGGTAATTGATTATGTCACTAATAAATACGGCCAGGAAAATGTCGCCCAAATTATTACCTTTGGGACGATGCAAGCGCGCGCCGTAATTCGGGATGTCGGACGCGTAATGTCTGTTCCTTATGCTGATGTTGATCGGATTGCTAAAATGATTCCGGCGGAACTTGATATGACCCTTAAAAAAGCCCTAGAGAGCGTACCCGAACTAAGTAGCCTCTATAAGAATGATGCTGTAATTACTAAGCTGATTAATATTGCTTTATCTTTAGAAGGATTAAACCGGCATGCTTCTGTGCATGCGGCCGGAGTAATTATCGCAGATAAGCCGTTAAATAATTATATGCCCGTGTTTAAAACCGGAGACGATCAAATTACCACTGGATACAGCATGGGGACACTAGAAAAAATCGGATTGCTTAAGGTGGATTTTCTTGGGCTAAGAACGCTTACGGTTATTGATGAAACCTTAAAACTAATTAAAAAAATTCGTGGCATTCAAATTAATATTGAAGAACTGCCGCTTGATGATCAAAATACCTATAAATTATTGGCCTCTAGCCATACGGTGGGAATCTTTCAGGTGGAAAGCTCAGGAATGCGTGATCTACTTAAAAAGCTTATTCCAGAACGTTTTGAAGATTTAATTGCTCTTTTGGCATTGTATCGACCCGGGCCGATTGGTTCGGGAATGTTGGATGACTTTATGAAACGTAAGCATGGAGTAATTCCGATAAAATATGAACATCCTAAACTTGAGTCGATTCTTAAAGAAACCTATGGGATTATGGTTTACCAGGAGCAGATTATGCAGATTGCTTCTGTTTTAGCAGGTTTTTCACTTGCTCAAGCAGATATTTTACGTAAGGCGATGGGTAAAAAAATACCTGAAGTCATGGAAAAAGAACGTAAAAACTTTCTTATGGGCTGCATTAAAAATGGAATTAAGGAAAGTACCGCCAGTAAGATATTTGATTTAATTGAATATTTTTCCGGATATGGTTTTAATAAATCACATTCTACGGCTTATGCCTTGATTTCATATCGAACAGCTTATTTAAAAGCTAATTATCCAGTAGAATTTATGACGGCCTTGCTTACTTCAGAACGCGATAATACCGACAAGATAGTTGAATATGTAAATGAATCTTTACGCATGGGCCTAAAAGTGCAGCCACCGGATATTAATGAAAGTGAAGCGCTTTTTAAGGTGGAGGATGCTTCAACGATTCGTTTTGGCCTTTTGGCAATTAAAAATGTTGGCCGTGGGGCAGCTGAATCGATTGTCGCGCAAAGAGAAAAGATAAAATTTAAATCCCTAGATGATCTTTGCCAACGTGTAGATTTAAGATTAGCCAACCGTAAAGTTTTAGAAAGTTTAATTAAATGCGGGGCGCTGGATTATTTTGGCCTTGGGCGGGCAAAGATGTTTACTAGTTTGGACACAATATTAGAAGGGGCGCAAAGAATCCAAAAAGAAAAATCTAGCGGCCAGCTTTCATTCTTTGACCAAACTATAAAGAGTAATGGTTTTGGGAAAACTACGAATGAATTAGTTGATTGTAAAGAATGGCCAGAGCCTCAACTTTTAGCTTTTGAAAAAGACATGCTGGGTTTCTACGTCAGTGGCCATCCTTTAGCGCGTTATGCTAATCAACTTAAACGTTTTGCCTCCTGTTCTACTTCTAGCCTGCATGAGCATAAAGATCAAGATATTATTAAGATCGTTGGCCTAATTGTTAAAATCAAACATACCGTGACCCGGGCTAAACAGGAAAAAATGGCGATCTTAAAGCTGGAAGACTTAGATGGCGCAGTAGAAGTATTAGTTTTTCCACGCGCCTTCGCTAAAATAAGCTCACACATTCAAATCAATACTATTGTGCATATCCGCGGAGTACTGGACATTAAGGAAGAAACGCCCAAAATTATCGTTGAAGATCTTTTTCCTTTTGAGGCAATTTATAAGCTTATTTCAGCGATAAATATTAACCTCTCCGGGATCAGGGAGAATATTTTCGAATCTTTAAAAGCGTTATTGGGTTCACATCGTGGTAATGTGCCAGTATATTTACGTTTGGATACTCCGGCTAAGTCACGAGTACAGTTAATTGTCGGCGAAGGGCTGTATGTTGAACCGAGTGAACAACTTATTCAAGATTTAGATGAGCTTTTAGGCCAAGAACACCTATCTTTAGTGATTTAAAATTTTAGCCGAATATTTTCTTGACACTGTAACTTTTTGCTGTTATTATACTTAGCAATAGGAGGGTGCAAGATGACCAAAAAAGATATTGTTTTAAAAGTTTCTGATGAAACAAATATTAAACAGATAACTGTCAAAAAAATAGTACAAAAAACTTTTGATTGTATTATTGAGGCCTTGATTAGAGGCGAAAAAATTGAATTACGTAATTTTGGTGTTTTTAAAGTAAAACAAAGGAGAAGCCGCACAGGCAGAAATCCGCGTACTAACCAGGTTATCCCTGTCCCGCCCAGAAAAGTTGTCGTCTTCAAAGCTGGCTTGGAAATGAAGCAAAAGATAAAATAAAGGTAAAATAAACATAAAATAAGCGAACAGATAGCCGGCAGTAGTTAGATAAATTAATTACTGCTTATTGCTTGTTAACTACTGCATAAAAATTTACATGTTTAAAAGAATTCCCGGTACAAAAGATATCTTGCCCGAAGAAACAACTGCTTGGCAAACAATCGAAGAAAAAGCGCGTAAAATATTTTCTTTTTATAATTATCGGGAAATTCGTACGCCGATTATTGAAGAAGCAGCGCTTTTTAACCGTACCCTAGGTTCGACTACTGAGATTGTGCAGAAGCAGATGTTTCTCATTCATAATCAACAGGATATTTATGCGTTGCGCCCAGAAGGAACAGCTTCTATAGTGCGTAGTTATTTGGAAAACAATTTAGAAAAAACCAGTGGTTTTGCAAAATTATATTATATCGGGCCAATGTTTCGGTTAGAACGCCCGCAAAAGGGTAGATTGCGCCAATTTCATCATATTGGAGCTGAAGCCATCGGCTCTTCCCAGGCGAGCTTAGATATAGAAGTAATAAGTTTAGCTGAGCAATTATTAAAAGATTTTGGAATCTCTGGTTACAAGATTAAGCTTAATAGCTTGGGCTGTCCAAAGGATAAACAGGCGTTAAGCGTGGCTTTAGAAAGAAACTTGCAAGCAAAATTAACTCAATTATGCGCAAATTGCCAACTCAGAGCTGAAAATAACGTATTAAGAATATTAGACTGTAAAAATGAAGATTGTCAAAAAATAGTTAAAACACTTCATCTTGGACAAGCCCATCTTTGCCCGGATTGCTTAGGGCATTTTGAAGAAGTAAAAATCGGATTAACTAATTTAGGCATTCCATTTCAACTAGATCCACAGCTGGTGCGTGGTTTGGATTATTATAATCGTACAGTTTTTGAGATTACACATAGCGATTTAGGTAGCCAGGATGCGCTGGGAGCTGGCGGACGCTATAATAATTTAGTGCAAGAGCTCGGTGGCCCGGAGTTAGGGGCAATTGGTTTTGCTTTCGGAGTAGAAAGGCTGCTTTTGGTGCCTAACAGTTTAAATCAACAACCGCCCAAAAAATTAGTTTATTTAATTACATTGGGAGAAGCGGCGAAATCCGCCGGGCTAAAAATATTAAATCAGCTTAGAAACGCCCAAATACCTGCAGATACGGATTATGCAAATAAATCATTAAAAGGGGCAATGCGTTCAGCTGATGATAGCGGCGCAACTTTTGTTTTAATTTTAGGAGATGATGAGTTAAAGAATAATACGATTTCCGTTAAAAATATGGCCTCCAGCACACAGAAGGAAGTTGCTATACAAAATTTAATCGAGGAACTAAAATGTTAAGAACTCATACTTGCGGACAACTTAAGGTTACCGATATAAGCCAACCGGTCACCCTTTGCGGCTGGGTGGCTAATCGGCGCGACCATGGTAAATTAATTTTTATTGATATTCGTGATCGCTATGGCCTTACCCAGGTTGTTTTTATCCCTAAGGAATCAGGCCAAGCTTATACATTAGCTCAAGAATTAAGAAATGAATTTGTAATTAAATTAAAGGGTTTAGTGAATAAACGCCCCAACGGTACAATCAATTCTAAGTTGCCTACCGGAGAAGTGGAAGTTTTAGCACAAGAGCTGGAAATATTAAATCCTAGCAACACTCCACCCTTTGAAATTCAGGACGATATTGAAATAACCGAAGAGTTGCGGCTTAAATATCGCTATCTGGATTTAAGAAGAAATAAAGTTTTTAATAATTTACTCTTAAGAAGCAACCTCTATAAAGTTATTCGCAGCTATCTTGGCCAAAAGGATTTTATTGAATGTGAAACACCGATTCTTACTAAATCTACACCGGAAGGCGCTCGGGACTATTTGGTTCCTTCGCGGGTAAATCTTGGCCAATTTTTTGCTTTGCCTCAGTCTCCGCAATTATTTAAACAGATTTTGATGGTGGCGGGAATTGAAAAATATTATCAGATTGCTAAATGTTTTCGGGATGAAGATTTGCGCGCGGACCGCCAGCCGGAGTTTACTCAACTGGACATTGAAATGTCTTTTATCAACGAAGAGGATATTTTTAGTTTAACTGAAGGCTTAATGCAATTAATCTTTAAGGAACTAAAAAATATTGATATCCCCGTGCCTTTTACGCGGATCAGCTATAAAGAAGCGATGGAAAAATATAAATGCGATAAACCTGATTTACGGGAGCAATTAAAATTGGATTTCGCTTTTTGCTGGGTGGTTGACTTTCCGCTTTTTAAATTTAACACTGAAGAGAAGCGTTGGGAGAGCGAGCACCATCCATTTACCTCTCCGGCTATTGAAGATCTAGAAAATTTAGAGCAATCTTTAGATAAAGTTAAATCCCGTTCTTATGATTTAGTTTTAAATGGAACGGAGCTGGGCTCTGGCTCAATTAGAATTCATCGTCAGGAACTTCAGGAAAAGATTTTTAAGATTATTGGTTTAGAGAAAGAAGAGATTCAGAAACGTTTTGGTTTTCTGTTGGAAGCTTTTCAATTCGGCGCGCCACCACATGGGGGAGTAGCTTTTGGGTTAGACCGTCTTTTAGCCATACTTTGCGGCCAGACAAGTATTCGTGAGGTAATTACCTTTCCCAAAAATTCAAATACATTTTGCCCGTTAACCAGTGCGCCTTCGGATGTGGAAGATAAGCAATTAAAAGAATTAGGTTTAACTATTAAAAGGAGGGAAACAAAATGAACAGTTTTAAATTAGCAGGAATTTGCGTATTAACATCAACCTTGGCATTGTCAGGATGCGTAGCCAGAACTTATAATTTAACCCGCGACCGAGTTGACCAGGAGCTTTCTTCAACTTCAGGCAATCGCGGCTACATTATGGGTCAGGCTCCGGAACCTCAAGAAAGAAAAGCTACTCGTACAACTAGAGTTTTTGAGGTAGAACTAGGTCCCACAAGTAAAACTAAAACCATTTGCCCCGGAACTACTCCGTTAGCAACTAGCAGTATTGATGAATCCACTATGGTGGGAGAAACACAACCAGGCATACAAACTGAAGATGCGAATTTAAGTTTTGAAAAATATACCGTCGCTAAAAATGATACTTTACAGAAAATTTCTAGCAAATTTTACGGAACAACTAAGAAATGGATGAAAATTTATGAAGCTAATAAAGATGTTTTACGTGGGCCGAATAAACTTTATCCTGGACAAGTTTTAAATATTCCGATTGGCCTTAAGCAGAACATCTCTAGCCAAAAGATGCAGGAGCCAAAAGAAAATCTTAAGTAGTTCATTAAGTTTAATATGGATAAAATAATTCGATTTGAGTCACAAAAAGAGACGCAGGGGCTTTTGGGAGCTCAAGATACCAATCTCAAAAGCATTGAAAAAGAGTTTAAGGTAAAACTAACCTTACGCGGTGAACATTTAAAAATAAGCGGTAGTGCAGCTAATGTTAAAAAGGCGGGCCAGTTAGTAGAATATCTTCTTGAAGGGCTGCGTTCAGGCAGCGCTGAAATCGGGCAGACCGACCTAACCTATTTAATTTCTAATTTAAAAAAGGGCCAACAGCCTGCGCAGTTAGGGCAATTAGATACAGGTATTATACGTTCTTGTGCCGGTAAGCCGATTGGCCCTAAAACTACCGGTCAAAAGGAGTACGTAGAAGCCATCCGGAAACATGATATTGTTTTTGGCATTGGCCCGGCAGGAACCGGCAAGACTTATTTAGCTATGGCTTGCGCGGTTGAAGCATTAAAAAAACAGGAAGTACGCCGCATTATCTTAACCCGCCCGGCAATTGAAGCAGGGGAATCTTTAGGGTTTCTTCCCGGAGACCTGCAGGCTAAAATCTCACCATATTTAAGGCCGCTTTATGATGCTTTATATGACATGATGGAACCAGCGCGTATTGAAAATTATATTGAGACCGGAATAATTGAGGTGGCTCCGCTGGCTTATATGAGAGGCAGGACATTAAATGATGCTTTTATTATTTTAGATGAAGCGCAAAACTGTACCGCGGAACAGATGAAGATGTTTTTAACCCGGCTGGGGTTTGATTCTAAAGCCGTAATTACCGGAGATATGACCCAGAGTGATTTGCCTGGAGCTAAACCGATTGGCTTGCTTCAAGCACAGGATATCCTCAAGGAGATTGAAGGGATTAAATTTATTTATTTTAGCGGCTCTGATGTTGTCCGACACTCGCTGGTGCAAAGAATAATCCAAGCCTATGAAAAAGCTGTTTAATAAAGTTAAACTTATTCCGGTAGCGATCTGCGTTTTTATATTTTTCTTTAGTTATATTATCCGCATTAACCTAGGTATTCCTTTTTTCTTGATCTTGCTTTATCTAAGTTTTTATAAAAAATTTATTAAAATTAAAATTGCCGGGCTGGCTAATTTAGCCTTTCTTTACCTAGTCTCTGTCTGCCTGGGTTATTATTTAATTAACCAGGGATTTTCATATTATTTTATCCCGGTGGCGATTATCCCGATGCTTAGCGTGTTGTTATTTAATAATCTGGAAACTGCTTATTTCTTGTCGTTAGGAACAAGTGTCTCTTTGGCATTTTTAAGCCCAGAGCCATTTAAGGCCTGGTTTATTTTTATGACTTCTTGTGCTTGCGCCATACCTTTAGTCAGTCAGGCCCGTAAACGTAGTCAGGTTATCCAAGCAGGTATGTTTGCTGGTATCCTACAATTAATCAGCTTAATACTTCTGGAGCATTTCTGGATTAATCATCCACAAAGATATCTTGTAATTTTAATTAATGGCTTACTTTCCGGGGTGATCACCTTAGGGGTTTTGCCCCTATTTGAATATATTCTGCAAACCGTAACCAATATTAGTTTATTGGAACTTGCCGATTCTAATCATCCGGTTTTACAGCGCATGGTGCTGGAGGCTCCCGGTACTTATCATCACAGTCTGATCGTCGGTAATCTTTCGGATACCGCTTGTGTAGCCGTAGGGGCCAACGGCCTTTTAGCCAGAATTGGCGCTTATTACCATGATATTGGTAAATTACAAAAACCAGAGTATTTTATCGAAAATCAGGATATCAAAAAAAATGTCCATGATGAACTTACTCCAACGATGAGTAAATTAATTATCATGAATCATGTTAAAGAGGGCTTAGAGTTAGCTAAAAAGTATTCTTTAAGCCCGGTGCTTTGGGATTTTATCCAGCAACACCACGGCAATAGCCTGGTTTATTATTTTTACCGGCGCGCATTAGAAGGTAAAGAAGAAAATCAGGGGGTCTCCGAAGAAGGTTTTCGATATCCTGGGCCAAAGCCAGATACCAAAGAAACGGCGATCGTATTATTAGCAGATTCCGTAGAAGCGGCTACACGCAGCTTAAAAGACCCTACTCCGGATAAAATTGAAGAAACAGTACGCAAAGTAATCAATAATAAATTTATTGATGGGCAGCTGGATGAATGTGAGCTCACCCTAAAAGATATTGAAAAGATATCTAGTATCTTTAGTAAGATATTAAGCGGCATATACCATAGCCGGGTTAATTACCCACAAGAGACTAAGGGGTGAAGATAAGTTTTCAGAACCGGCAAAAAAAGGTTCCTCTTTCAACCGGAAAAATAAAAAATTTGGTTCTTAAGGTGCTTAAGGGGCAAGGAGTAAAAAAATCCGGCTGGATCAATATTTGTTTTGTAGATAATCCTCAGATTAAAAAATTTAATGCTAAATTTCTTAAAACCAACGCTTCCACGGATGTTTTGGCTTTTAATTTAAGCAATAAAAAAGATAAAGATGTTATTTTAGCCGACATTATGATTTCTACGCAAATGGCCTTAAAACAAGCCCGTTACTTCAAAACTACGCTGAATCATGAATTATCTCTTTATGTTGTACATGGTATACTGCATATTTTAGGATTTAATGACCACACACCGGCTCAGATAAAACTGATGCGAAAAAAAGAAAGCCAATATGTCCATTGATCGAGCTATAGGATTAGTTTTAAATAAAAGGGACTTGCGGGAGACCTCTTTGATTGTAGATTTTTATACTAAAGAATTCGGGAAAATATGCGGGATACTTAAAGGAATTCGCACTGATCCGAAAAAGTTTGCCTCAAATTTGGAGTTTTTTTCACTAAATGAAATTATCTTTTATAGAAAGACACATTCAAGTATTCACTTAGTAAGCCAAGCGGATAAAATCGATAATTTTACCCGCATTAGGCAAAATATCGAGCGAACCACTACGGCTGGCTTTATGATGGAGATGGTCTCATCGATTATGCAGCTAGAAGATAAAAACGAGGAGATTTTTGATTTAACTTTAGCCAGCCTTAAAGAATTAGAGACCAACTATAATCCTGAAAAAATTGCTACTATATTTAAAATTAAAATGCTTAGCCTCTCTGGATTTAAGCCGCATTTTGATTCTTGCGTAAGTTGTTTAGATAAGATTATGGGGCAATCTAAGTTTAGCCTTTCTTTAGGCGGGTTACTTTGTCCGCGCTGTATGCCCAAAGATCCCACTAGCCGCTCGATATTTCGCGGTACCATCGCTACAGTCTTACATATTGAAAAAAATACCTTTAACAGCTCTTTAAGCCTGGGAATGAATCCCCAGATAAAAAAAGAATTGGAATTAATTTTAAATTCCTTTTTGAATTTTCACCTAGGCCGTGAACTAAAATCTCAAAAGCTGATTAATAAATTAGAAGTTGCGGTTGGATAAAAAGATTCTTCGTTGAGGAGCCGTTTCTTTTTGAGAATGACGGCAAGGAGGTAACTAAATGAAAATTGTCGTTGTTGGCCCAGGAGCAATCGGATCTCTTTTTGCGGCATATCTAGCCAAGTCCAAAGAAGAGATTTGGCTTTTAGATAAAAGCAGCCAACGGGCGGCAAAGCTTAATGAATGCGGAATTTCATTAGAGGGCTCAAGCGCTAGTTGGCAGTCAAAACCTAAAGTCACCGCTAATCCTCAGGATATTGGCCAAGCCGATTTAATTATAATTTGTGTTAAATCTTTTGACACCAAGTTAGCCATTGAAAAAATCAAACCACTTTTAAATCAAGAAACCAAAATTCTTACCCTGCAAAATGGAATCGGTAACGTTGAAATCATCTCTGAGTTAGTCGGCCAAGAGAGAGTCATTGCCGGGGTAACTAATGAAGGCGCAACTTTAATCGATATCGGTAAAATTCGCCATGCTGGGCGTGGAGAGACAATTATTGGAGCGATTGACGGTAAAACCCCGGTGGCCTTACGTACTATCCGAGAGATCTTTAATAAAGTTGGCTTTAATTGTAAAATGTCACGTGATATAAAAAGCCTGCTTTGGAGCAAATTAATTATTAATGTTGGAATTAACGCTTTGTAAGCAATTACCCGTTTGCCTAATGGTAAACTGATTGAATACGAGGGCACCAAACGAATTTTAAGGGATGCGGTTACGGAAGCAGCC
>CAYHRM010000002.1:0-33691 GCA_964359035.1 uncultured Planctomycetales bacterium | reverse complement strand
CTGGGATTCGAACCCAGGGACCCGATTACTCAGGTCAACTCATTAGCAGTGAGTTGCTTTCGGCCGCTAAGCCATCTCTCCTCAATTTCCATCTATTAAACTATATAATCGACCCCCACTCCACTAAAAACAAACGAAGGAGAACCTATTTAGATTCTTTTCTTCTTTTCTTAAAGAAATCTTTTAGTAAAGAACTACACTCTACCTCAAGAATTCCTTCAGTAACCTTTATATGATGATTTAATTTCTTATGATTAGCAATATTTACTATCGAACCACAGGCACCCGTTTTAGGGTCACTAGCACCAAAAAATAAATTTTCTATCCGCGCCAAAACCAATGCCCCAGCACACATACTACACGGTTCAATTGTAACATAGAGGCTCGCCTGGTTCAACCACTTTGTCCCCAAATAATTTGCAGCGCTGGTAATGGCAATTATTTCGGCATGAGCAGTGGGGTCTTTTAAACGTTCAACCTGATTATGTCCGCGGGCAATAATCTTACCCTGATGAACAATTACTGCCCCCACCGGTACTTCCTCTTCACAAAAAGCCTGTTGAGCCTCTTTCAAGGCCTCTTGCATATAATATTGTTCAACTTTTAGCATTTTTTAGTATCTACAAACTAAAATATGCGCCCAGCTGGGGTCGAACCAGCAACAACCAGCTCCGTAGGCTAGTGCTCTATCCAGTTGAGCTATGGGCGCAAATTTTTATTATCTTACCACATTTAAAAGATAAATCTACCTGGTTTTTTAGGCAAGCTTCCAGATTTGCTGTTGATATTGATCAAGCATCCGATAAGTATTAAAATAGCCAGCAACGCAAACACACTCAATCATCATATCTATCCAATTAGAGCTAATATTAACTTTTCCCTGGTTATTAGTTTTATAATACAAACTAACCATATTTTCTAAGGAAGAATACAGCTCTTCGGAATCCTCACCCATATGCAAATCAGATTCATTGCCTACGCTACCTTCGCTATTTTGATAGCCAAAAAATGCCCCGATCTTTCTATCCGTAGCCTCGGCTACCCAGCCATCAACTGTACTCATCTGTAAAACTCCATTTAAGATCGCTTTCATCCCGCTAGTGCCAGAAGCCTCAAAAGGTGGCAAGGGATTATTTAGCCAAACATCAACGCCAGAAGTAAGCTTTTTGCCTAAAGAAATATCGTAATTCTCCAACACAATAATTTTCAATTTATCATAATCTACATTTAATTTATCCACTTTATCTAACATCTCATTAATATAAGTAAACCCTAAATTATCATTTGGATGCGCCTTACCGGCTAAAATAATTTGTAAAGGTCCAATTTTATCGGAAATGCGTATTAACCTGTTAATATCATACAAAATAAGGCTTGGCCGTTTATACGCTGCCATTCTCCTGGCCCAGCAAATGGTAAAAATATTTTTATCCAGCTTCCATTTCTCTAAGAATTTACACAAATCTGTTTTATTTAATTGATGCGCCTGCCATAACTGCGCACGAAAATCAGCGTTCGCCTTAAGCTGGCCGGCCTTAGATAAAATCATCGGATTAATCTTAAAATCAGGAAAAATTGCCGGAAAATTATTAAAAAGTTTTTGGAATTCCTGCGACATCCAAGTATACGCGTGCACACCATTAGTAACATATTGTATTTGATCTTTATAATTAGGGAATTGAATATGCATTACTTTCTGATGATTGTGAGAAACCGCATTTATCGCCGAAGAAATATTCATCGAAAGCAACGTAAGATTAGCCATTCCCGAACGCTCTTTTCCAAATTTTTCAATAATCTCCGTATCCTCTTTCTTAAGCACCTTATTTAAATCATCAAAAGAGAACCGGTCATGGCCAGCCTCTACCGGGGTATGACAGGTATAAACAAATTTACTTTTTAAATTCTCCAACTCATCTTTACTCAGCCCCCTGGCCTTAGCCACAAAAGCAAAAACGGCATGCCCCTCATTAAGATGATAAATATCAATATTATAACCTAAATCATTTAAAGCGCTTACCCCTCCGAAACCCAGCATTACCCTCTGCAATAATTTTAAGAATACATTATCGCTACGATAAAGTTGATCAGTTAAATTCTTGGCACGCTGGCTATTTGACTCAACATTAGAATCTAATAATATCAAAGGCACAACAGCATCAAGCGCCTGGCTATAAACATAATATTTCCACAACCGAAGATAGACATCTTCAGATTTAAGAGAAACCTTAATTCTATTTTTTAAAGGGATCAGCCCTGGGTAAGTATACGGATCCCAATGCATTTTTTCAGGAGCCTGGCCATATTTAAACCAAAATTTCTGCCTAAAGTAACCTGAGCTCCAAAGTATTCCAATAGCCGCCACCGGAAGTTTATAGTCCGCCATGGTCTTAACCGTATCCCCAGCCAAAACACCTAAACCTCCACTATAAATTGGCAAATCAATAATATTGTTCTGATGCAAAGCGAAGAAATAATCCGCCACGCGAAAATTTGAAAAAACCGCATTTTCAGGAACCATATTCAAAGGATTAAGCGGTAATTGACTAGATAATTTATTATAACAGCTAGTCGCCAAGCCATACTCCATCGAAAAATAGGCAATACAACGCTCGCTTCTTAAACGTAATCTTTTTTCCGCCTTAACAATCGCCTCTAAAGGCATGCCAAAATAATTACTCTCTTTTATATCCTTAGCGTAATGGCCATCAAGGTCATCAACCTGCACCAATGAATAAAATTCATCAATCAAATTATTTTTTTCCATAATCTATTTTACTTCCATCTAAAATGTAAATAAATTCTCCCCCAGCCTTTATCAGTTTTTTCTAACCGGGAATAAAGCTGGCGATTTTCTTTTTTATTTAAAAAATTAAGGATGCGCTTCTTTACGCTCTCCGCAGCTGTCCCATAAGCGATCTCAACAATACTGGCGCGGCCAGCCACCGCCTCCTGTAAAATAGCGGCAATCTTCTCTTCCATATCCGGTACGACCGGAAAAAGATTAAGCTTTAATTTCATTTTCGCAATTTACTAAAGCTGCTACGTTTTTTTAATCCAGACTGCTGGCGATCAGCGCTACTCTTACGCCAAGGTTTAGCTTCAGTTGTAGATTTTTTCCAAGGCCTCGATGCAGTGCTTTCGGCTTTTTTCCAAGGCTTAGCTTCACTACTTTCTGACTTGATCCAAGACCTGGATCCACCTCGGTTTTTCTCCCAGGGTTTAAATTCAGTTGTAGATTTTTTCCAAGGCCGAGATGCGCCTTCAGCTTTTTTCCAAGCCCCAGCTTCACCGCGTGGCTTCTGCCAAGGCTTAAGTTCGCCTTCCGGTTTTTTCCATGCGCCTGATTGAGAGCGAGGTTTTTTCCACGGATTAGATTCAGTTTGAGGACGCTGCCAAGGCTTAAGTTCACCTTCAGGTTTAGCAAAACGTGCCTGCGTTCTTGGTTTCTTAAGCCAACGCATCGGATTAGATTTATATCTACGTTCAGGAACCGGAGTAGTAATCCCGGCCTCTGTTCGTTGCCTTACATAACTAAGCGACCGGCGGCCTTCTTTATATTTTCCTGTCCGCTGAAAAGAAGGATCATGCCTAGAATTACTTTTTTTGTACCCCTGCCGAAAACCTTCCTGATGATCGCCCCCAACCCCGCCTGAATATTTACTTCTTTTATCATCAGCTCCACTTTTTGGCTCCTTAGATAAAGCCGGAGTAACATTAATCGGCCGGCCTAAAATTTCTTTACCCTGCAACTGAGCAATCGCCGCCAGCGCCTCCTGCTCATCAGGCATCTCAACAAACCCAAACCCCCGGGATTTTTTGCCTTTCTTTTCCATCACAATGGCTACAGAAGTAACCACGCCAAAAGCCATAAAAGCCCGCTGCACATCTATTTCTTTAGCTTCAAAAGATAAATTACCTACAAATATGTTCATTTTACCCCCTTAATTATTATTTTAACTGCTTCTCTAATTTACCACTTATACTACAATAGCCTTCCACGGAAAGCAAATCACCGTCCTTCATATCCGGAATAAAATAACTAACGGTCTGATTATTGAAATTATCTTGCTGAGAAATACTTTGCTCAATTATTTCTTTTCCATTTAAAGCAACATCAACTTTCTTAATATAATGCTTACTAGGATTACTTACCCCATGGATAATCACCGCATTTAATATCTTTGTTTTTGGATCAAATGTTATCTTGATATCCGAAGGCGGATGGGCGTAAGCTACCGAGCTCAATACAAAAAAAACAAAAAATCCGAATAACAATATTATTCTTTTCATCCAACCCTCCTAAATAATAGGAATAATGGGACCGTTTCTATTTTTTAACCACCCTATTTTTTAAAAAAATAGAAACGGTCCCATTATTTATCAATAAAACTCCCATATTCAAAATCAATAAACTAAACAACTCCACATCAAACCTCGCCCCTAATTCAGTAAATATAAATATTAAAACAGCAATTCCCGCTCCAAAAATAATCTGCCCCCTGGGCTTAACCGGAGATGTCTTGGGCTCGATGATCATAACAAAAATATAAAAATAACTTAAATAACCTAAAATATTAACTAAAGGAACTCTCTGTACAATAGCCTGGGCCCCAAATAAAACAAAAAAAACTAAAAAATAGCTAATAATTATTCTTAATTTACCTATTTTTTGGGCAAAATAAACACCACCTGGTAAAAGAATATACCAAATATATGTTCCCTTCCATTGGGTAGAGGCACCGAATAAAATAAGCGTCAGAAAAATACCAAAAGCTGCAGGATTAAAAATATGTTTTTTCTTAAAAATAATTAAATACTTAAAAAGTATAGCCAATGCGCCAGCGGCAAAAAATTTCCACCACGCCTGATCGCTAGAAAGCACATAACCAACAATTAAACCCGTAATTATAGAGCTTGTGGTTAACTTCCAGGCCTTAGTTCTAAAATATAATATAACAGATTCAACGCTTAAGGCACTAAATACGGCAAAACCAGTAGTCAATAAAAATATACTACTTTTATCTTTAATCGCTAAATAAATAGCAAAACAAACTAAATAAATAACCAGTTGCGCTTTAATGGATTTTAATATTTGCATATTTAATTTTGTCGTCTTTAATCGGTAGTGGTCGTTACTTCTTAATTCTCGTCGCTACAACATGGTATAACATAACTGTTTTGTTGTCAATGCATGAATCGGGGACACGACACTTAATTCTAGCTTAATATTGAAATAAGAATTAAGTGTCGTGTCCCCGAAATTAATAGTTCTATTTTTTTACAACCTTTATTCTTGAATTTCCCGCCAAGAAGCTATGGATTTAGTGGCTACTCCAAGTAAAGCACTAGAAATCTCAGTAGAATTATATGTTATTAAAGAACTTCCAGTTAAATCCGCACCTACTTCTGCGCTACTCTCCACAAATACGGTACCATTAACTGTGGAATTTCCCAATGTCTGTAATTGTCCAACAATATAAAGTATCCCATTAAAACCATCAGAGGGAACTCCATTAACTTTGAAATTACCATTTATTATAACAATACCACTACCATTTAAATGCTGTATGTCCAACGTTTCCCCTAGATTTACATCCACCCAAGTTACTCCACTTGCGTTTATTGTATTGCCAAAATTTCCACTCAAATAAGTTCCTTGCGCCTGAGATATCGCCTTCATTTCAGATTTGCTAAAACCAAAGAGATTATTAAAAGTCTGAGTTGAATCTGTTTTGGCGACATTAGCTGGATTTTCCGTATTCACAATACATTTAGCTTTATAATCCAAATTACTACTTGTCGTCTCAACACCATATTGAAATTGCGAGGCGCTTGGCGGAGTCAACTTCATTGTAGCATTTACTCTACGAATTATAATTCTACCGCTGGGCGAGGTTACAGTACCCGTAGAAACTACATCATAATAAGCTGTTGTTCCTTTTTGAGTAGGAACGGCACTGTAAGTATGACGAGGGTTACCATCAAAACTACTATCATTAGCAGCAGCTATACCCACACCATCCTTGACCTTAGCAACCCCTGCCTCTGCCAACCAAAGAGCCCGCGTAGAATCCACATATCTGGTAGCAAGCTGATTTTCACTAATACTTTGAAGATAAAAAGCAGCTAATAAAATAGATAAAATCGCAGAAACCAAAAGAGAAAAGATTAATATTGCTCCCCGATTATTCATAATTAGCACCTTTTTAGTTCCTAATCTTTACTTCTTCCCTTAAAGTATAATCTACATTTACTGTAGCATTAGCCTGCTTCTGACCTTTAATAACGATTACTAAATTTCCGGTCTGATAGACCGGACTATTATCTCCTGCAATCACAGGATCTATCGCTACAATATTACCATTAGATAACCTAGTATAAAAAATCCCAGCCTCAAACGGAGACTCATTTAGAACAATATCACGAAAAATCCAACTCTGATTAGTACCCAAATCTGTGCGCGTAATCGTACCTGCATTAGGATCATAAGTATATTCTATAAAATTACCAAATAAAGCCGAGCCACTGCCTGATGTATCATAATCAATAACCTTTTTAAATTTAATATGCGTACTCAAAGGATCGTTTCCACTGGCCCCACCGGCTCCAATACTATAGCTAACTGTCTGACGCACATCATTAATTATCCAATCCATCGCCCGCCTTACTTCTGACTGCACTTCGACCTTTGCTGTACTAACCAAACGCAAGGACTGCGCTACGCTTAAGATATAAAAAACACCGCCCATCAGCATGCTGATAATTACAGTTACCAACAATATTTCAATAAGACTAATACCTTTTTTATCTACCAAAATACGACGCAAGTGAAAAACTCCTTGTCTGGCCTTTATCCTGCCAACTAATTTTTACAGTTATCTTACGAAGATTAGTACCTACTGAAGTAGGGACAGGATAAAAAGTTACTGTCTCAACCCCCGGTAAATTATTAAATGTCGGTAATTCATAGCAAGCACTCGGAAGATACTGAGTGCAAGTATTGTAATCTAAGCCCTTAATCTGCTCCATTACATATTGCGCATCATTTACTGCAGTGGTCAAATCATGACTCGAATTATTCAAAAACATAGACCCCAGGAATCCTGATAACGCAGCTAAAATGCTGATCAATAAAATACACACCCCAGCCATAACCTCAATTAATGTTAATCCTTTACGTGTCAGCTTCACTGTTTCTCCTAACCTTATTTACCTGCAACTAAAGTATACCTCAAAAAAGGCAACAAAACTATGCCATTTTAATAAAACACATCTTTAGCTTATAAATAATTTACTAACCGTGAGCAAAAAAATAGAAACGGTCACTTTATTCGTCACTTTATTCCTTTTATTTAATACATAACTATACCGCTGGAGTTCATTTCCTGAGCTTCTTTGGGAGTAGGCCGTTTTCCTGTTATGGTAATCCCAGTCTGCGGGGAATTTTGAACTTCATTAGTTGATACGACATTTTGGCTAGGTGCAACATTTTGGCTAGCTATAATATTTTCAGCTTTATCTGCTATTTTAGGGACGCTAATGCTTTTTTCTTCTGGTTTAATTGCAGGCGCTTTAATTATAGTAATTCCGCTTCCCCCTGAAGGCAACCTAGTAATTAATGCGGGACTTACTGGCACAGAATAAACTGCCGGAGCTCTATTTTCTACTTGCTCAGTTATTAGATATTTCTTCTCCGAGAGAGATACGGCCCTTTGGCTTTGTTGGATAATTAAAAAACTCAAGATTATCACTGCCAAAAAAAATATAGATAAAATAATTAACGACTTAGTTTTCATCACTTAATTCTCCCAGGATAATGTTATATAATCTCCAGTGGTCGGGACAAATGGTGGCGGAGAACTTAATAGCCGCGCATCATAATTATAATTTTTGGAATAACCAGATACTTTAGTTGTCCCGCTAAAGGTTCCCACTGGCCCTCTTTGCTTCTGAATTATTCCTCCAAAAACAGAAAGGGTTCCTCTTGCCCCATTGGTCCACCATTCATCTAACATAAATGAAGTATTTAAAGCCATAATCGAACCATCAATTTCTAAATTAGTAGGCGCGCTTCTACTGATCATAACGTCAGACTCCGCAATCAGGCCTAAAGTATCCGTAGACGCTGGATTAATACGTGGATCATTAGCATAAATTATATTACTGGGCACAATAATATCACGAGATGCCCCCACAGTAAGCCTCCCATTTAAAACTCCAGAAATAGTAAGATCGCCGCTATTTACAAAAAGTGCGCCATTAGCAGGCAACGCCATATTCTTATTATTCCATTTCGGACTTTGATTGTTATTCGTAACATTCATCGTGCCATTTGAATTTAAAACAACTGTTGTATTTCCGGTAAGCCTGAGACCACCGCTGGCAGTAGATGCAGCGCGTAAACTTAAAGCTTGCGTAGGCATATTAATTGAATCTGAACCTAAAGTTACTGTATCTTGAAAATCCGGTAAATCATGCGGAGGATTACTTAAATTAGATGAATTAATATTGACTCCATTATTAAAATACCGAATGTAATCATCGACCGAGCGAACCTCTCCTCCAAATATTGGATCGCCTTTGATATTAAAATGTCCATTGGTGTGAGTAGGCCCATTTAAATGGTCCTGGTCCCAGAACCAAACATTTGTACCCTGGTAGCTTTCACTATCAGTAAACCAAATATACCGGGCATAATTATCTACTTGCAGATAATTTGTTACAACCTGAGAAACCGAACCCACGGTACCGGTAGATCTTACACGATATCTTCTTATACTAGGAGCCCCTCCGGGTGAACCCAAATCTGTAAAAACCACGGTATAGCTGCCAATTGAAGTGCCAGTAGGAGGAAGATTCTGATTTATGTTGGGAATGCTTCCTATCGGGGGACTGCTTTGCGTCCTCAACCAAACCAATCCTCGGTCAAGCCCAGCTTCTGCAATATTGATTACCTGCGCTTGTCTCTTAAAAGTACTGGCGGTTTTATTTTGAGAATTACTTACATCAATCACAAACCCACCGAAAGCCATCAATACCGCGACCACCATATAAACAGTAATTAGCGCGGCTCCTTTTTTATTTATCATTAGCCTCGTAAAATTCCCCATCTTAATTCCTCATTTTTATAACCGCCTGCTCTGAATCCTGATACAAGTTTCCCTGGCCATCGGTTTTAGAAACTGTGAGATCAATTTGTATCAACGCATCTTCGCCAACTGGCCGGCTAAACTGTAAAGTGGTAACATTTGGCGCAATTACTTTAGTTACGCCATCTTGAGTACGCGTAAGCTGATTCAAACCATCACGCACATAAGTAATATCGCTACCCCATTCTACGCTACCGACGTTATCTACAACCACGCCATCAGCATTATTATCATGCGGAATTTTAAAAGTAATTGTGCTACTAGATGTACCTTCACTCAAATTTATTTTAGCCGGAGCAGTTTGACGTAGCTCCCGAGCCATCGGCATAAGCGCAAATAATACATTTTGCCTAAGCTGAGTAGGAATATCACTAACAAACAAAGCATTTTTTCCGACAACTATCGCTGAACTTAAACCCAGCGCAATAATCGAAAAAATTAATATCGAAACTAAAACCTCAAATAACGTTAAGCCCTTCATCTTTTATCGGTTAGCCACTTGCGTGACTAACTCCACAGTTGAATCAATGATCCCATTGCCATTGGCATCCTCTCCGACATCCAACGCGCCATTAAGATTTATATCTTCTCCAATAACCCGATTGCCTTGGCGCCAGCATATACTAATCGTTACCAACAAAAATTCCGGATCCGTATCATTAACGTAAACTATGCCACTGCTAGAGGCAATACCATTAACTGAAAATCTCAAAAGATTATAAGTGGTAACAATATCTGGGAATGAGGTATTACGAATTTCTTCGATTAATCCTTGGGCTGCGCTTGTAGCAATACTGGCATTTTTTGAAGTTCTAATTAAATCCATTCCCGCGATATACATAAACAATATACCGCATATGGCAAATGCCGCAATCGCTGTTGCCAAGAGCACCTCGATCAAAACAAAACCTTTTTTTAATCTTCTTTCCATTTTCTACCTGCTATCTTGATGAACAATAACTACCTACCTAACACTTAAAGTATGCCTCAAAAATAAGAATAAAACTATGCTATTTTAATAAAATACATCTTTAATTTATAAATTATTTATTAACCGTAAGGACCTTCTCTTGACCATCTTGGACAACTTCTACTGAATCATTATTTATTTTTGTTATCGTCATATCTCCAAAACTCATCTTTTCAGAAACTAGCTGACCATTAATCACCACATAGCTTTGTCCCTGCGGATCATAAAATATTCCTTCTATTTTATTGTTCTTAATAGAGGCTTTATCCACCGGAGGCCGATATGAACGCACATCTATAAGCCCAACTGATTTGTTCTGATTAGCTTTCTCTAAAGCTTGCGCGGATTTATCAATCTTAACATTAAAAATAGTATTTTTTACCTTCCAAAATATATCACCAACCTTACCCTGATACTTTACACCTAAGGAAGCAATAATAATCACCATTCCCCAAAACACAAAACTTTTCACCCGAGAACCGATTATTCTTTGCTCGCCTCCAACCACTGCTTTCTCTTTCTTCTTTACAAAAGAAGTAGTCATCGTATCGGTCTGCGGATTGTAACCACAATTACCACAAATTTTATTTTGCTCAGACATTTCTTTTTCACAAAACCGACAAATTCTCATGCTTTACTCCTTAAGTTAACTCTTCCAGCGGCATAAGAAAAGCCTTAACGCCTTCAACACCTAAACTTTTACGCAGTAACCTAACCGCAGCAATTATTTTTTTCGCCACTTCTTCTTCACCGGCAACATATAACAGATTATTCCTCCCCGGCCAAATATCCGTACCCAAATGCGTGCCGCTAGCACCACAGCCAAAAACTTCAGTAATCTTAGTATAATTTTTCACTGCACAACTATCTAAAATTTCCATCACCTCATTGTCCAACGCCTCATTATACACCAACATCACCATTTTCATTTTTTATTTACCCCGGTAAAGCTGATTTCCTGTGAAACACCGCATAAAGCGTAGGAACAAACAATAAAGTAACTAAAGTAGAAACACTTAAACCCCCGATCATCGTAATGCCTAGTGGCTGCCAAACTTCAGAACCTTCACCGCGAGAAAGCGCCAAAGGTAAAAGCCCGGCAATCGTCGTAATCGTTGTCATCAGTATCGGACGTAAACGATCCTTGCCTCCTATGGTTACCGCTTCCTGCATAGAATATCCTCGCGCCCGCAACATAATAATATAGCTCACCAAAACAATAGCGTTATTTACCACTATACCCATCAACATAACAATCCCCAAGAAAGTATTAATACTTAAAGTTGTTCCGGTTAAAACAAAACCTAAAATTACACCAATAAAAGTAAAAGGTATGGCAAACATAATAATAAAAGGATCTAGCAGCGATTCAAACTGCGCCGCCATAACCATATATACCAACCCGATACCCAAAATAAGCAAAAGCGTCAGATCACCAAAAGCTTTTTTCTGCTCTTCCGCTTCTCCGCCGATATTAATGGAAACATTTGCCGGCAATACCAGCTTACTGGTCTCTCTATTTAAATCCTCTACCACCTTTCCCGTAGAACGTTTATAAACATTGCACTATACCCTCACCATTCTTTCCCGGTTCTTACGTTCAATTTTATCCGGGCCGCTAGTTTCATAAATCTTAGCAATATTACTTAATTTAATCTGTGTCCGGCTTACTCCTTGCCTACTCGCTAGATTTTCTATTCCCACAAAAGGAGCATTATCCGCAGGCAATGGCGCCATAATTGTTAAATTTTCAATGTCTTCTAATTTTGTGCGCGAAAATTCTTCCAGCCGCACATAAATATCATAGGTCTTACCTTTTTCGCGATACTTCGTCGCCGTCGTTCCCTGAATAAAAGATTTTAGAGTAGTCGCAATGGTACTCATATCCAATCCTAAACTAGCCGCCTTCTCCCGATCCACGTCGATCTTTAACTCCGGGCTATTGGCTTCGCGCGAAATACTCACATCTACTGCTCCAGGAGTTTTTTCCATAATTAATTTTATTTTCTGCGCTAAAGCATTAGTGTCCTCAAAAGAATTCCCGATAATTTCTAACTGCACCGCTTTACCACCGCCTCCGGTAATTAAATTACCCAAAGGATTCCCTGTAGAAACATCTGTCCTTAATACTCCTGGAATAAGCTTAATCTTATTCCTTATTGCCTGGCCTACTTCTTTCACTGAGCGCTTCCTTTGATCTTTAGCAATAAGTTTTGCTCCGGCAGAAATTACATGTGTGCCGCTGGCTCCACCCATCATTCTACCCACTCCGCTTACCTGACCACAGCGTGCATAATAATATTCTTTTATATCCCATTGAAACCTCCTGTGGCCTTATCAAAGCTAAACTTAGCAATAGCATAATCATACACTGCCTGCTGTTGGTTAAAAACCGAAACGGCATATTTTAACTGCGCGTCGTTATTACCTAATGTACTAACTAATCCTTGAGCATATCTGTCTTTTGCCGTAGAAAGATTATTCTTATAAAGTAAAATATCCACCTGGCTTGTTTTTATTTGTTCAATTGAATCCTTTAAAGATAAATATGCGTTTTTAACCTCTAGAGCGATATCTCCAAAAAATTTATCTTTATCTAGCTGCGTCTGCTTTAGATCAACAATCGCCTGCTCCACCAAAGCCTTAGTTTTCCATCCATCAAAGATCGGCCAAGATAAAGTGATCCCCGCAACATTATAATCGTTCCAATTTCTAGTATTTACGGTCGTAGTCGGAGCTCCATGTGTGCGTGCATAATAATCCCAAGCGGCATAAATTTCCGGCCGGCCTCCTGCGCGAGCCACCTCAATAGCACTTTTATCCGCCTTTAGCTGTGCCTCAAATTGTCTTATCTCTGGGCGAGTTTGAATAGCTTTTAAAAAACCTTGCTCAAAAGCCACATCTTTAGGCGTATATTTAAATTCTGTAATCGGTACAATCAAAACATCCTTATCTAAAAATAATAGATTATTCAACAAAGCCCGCGCCGCCTCAACTTGTGTTTTAGAAGCTTCATACGCCTGTTGTACACTAGATAAAGCCGCCTGCGCCTGCAAGATGTCAGTTTCTGAAGCCTGGCCATTTTTATAAAGTGCATTAATATAATCTAAATGCTGCTGGCTATTATCAAGTATCTCTTTATTTAATTGCACAAAGGAATTTGCAAGTGACAGTGTATAATAAGCTCGAGAAAGGTCAAAAATCATCTCTAGCTTTACTTTATCTAAAATTGATTGTGTTACCTCCAATTTATATTCACTATATTTTATACTATTTATAACCCTTCATCCTCGATAAAGATATTGCCTTAAACTAATTTGCGTCGTGTGCTCACTCAAATTTGTGGTGTAAAGGCCAGCAGTATAAAACCAATTATAGGTTAAATCGAGCGTAGGAAAGATTCCCGCTTGAGCCTGGGCAATTACAGACTTAGCTCTTACAACATCCTCTGTTTTAAGTAAAAAATCACGGTTATCCCTTAAACCGATTGCCACCGCTTCATCAAAAGTAAGTGGAACTTCTTCGGCGTGCACGGCAATAGTAACTAAGCTAATGAATAACACTACTAAAATAAGCCGCTTCATTATTTACCTTCTTCTTTATCTAAAATATCTTTTACCTGCATAAGTATACGCAAATATTCTCCGCGGTCATCTTGCGATAGTTGTCCAAAGATTTTAGTCACCGACTGTGTGCGCTGCTGGTTTATTTTTTTTAAAACTTCCGCTCCTTTAACGCTAAGCTTAATTCTAATTATCCTACGATCGCTCTGGTCATATTCTCTTTGCACATAACCTAAAAGTACAAGCCGCTGCACAATCCCCGTAGAGGCGGCAGTAGTCACCTTCATAAACTTAGCTAAATCTGTCATTTTAGATGCACCCTGATGGCTTAACCACCCCAAAATAAGTAACTGTGGCAAAGTAATCTTACCTTTAAATACATCATTATTCTGCCTGCGAGCAAACCCCTTCATAATCTCAGGCATAATCTGGTCCATCTTTTGAGCAAAATCAGTAATCGAAATACCAGTCATAATAAAGCTCCTTGTCTATCTAGGCAATACCCGCGCAATTCTAAATAACGCAGGTATCTTAATATCTAAGTATATTAAATATTAACCACATTAACAATATGCCATAAAAAAACACTCTGTCAAGAGCGACATTCACTAATTATCAAACCGAGGGCAACTTATTGTGCTTTACAAAATTACTTATTGCCAATTTGTCTAGATCTGAAATCTTATTAAACCGTATACCTATTCTATGGCTTGAATTTAGCAAAATAGTATTAGAAACAGTCTCACCGGTAATCTCCATCTGCCTCCGACGCGCCTCACCTTGTAAACGTAAATCAATAATATTAAATTTAATATTCAATTGTATTCCTAAAGGCAAATCATATTTTGTGACAATCGCCATCCCCAAATCACTTAAATTAAGCATTAGAGCGTCAATATCACTAGTAAAACCCATCTGAATGCCTAAGGCCAGCGGCTTCTCTAGCTGATAAATAAGAGTAAATGCCGTGTCCAAACGTTCAGATTTGCGCCGATTTTGATCGCTCTGGCTCTCTTCCATAGTTATTCAGCTGCTCCCTAGCCTTTTCTTAAACCTATTGTACCTTTTTTATTATTATAGTATACCTTAAATATTAACAAAGCTTTAAGAAATTGAACCATCGCGTTATTTAAATAAATAACGACAATTTATTTAATTTATTTTCCCGCGTAAAAAGTACATTCTTCATTAAATTCCCCACCCCTTTTAGGTATCCATCAGGATTGGGGCTATTGCCTCGCAAATACACAACCGCCTCTTCATATTTTATTTCCAGGGCCACTTGAGGATCCCGGCTTTGATTAATATAAGTAATCTTACCTTTAACTAAATCTTCATCATAATCATAAAAATCATCCAGGTAGGCAAAAAACTCGGCAGTAATATCCAAAGCCCGGATAATCCCCTCCGGAAGATTATTCATCATAATATACATATCCAAAAGAAAACCATTCTTAATTTTATAAGGAATGTTATTTTTTATGCCCCCTCCAACAGCCGATGCTCCCTGAGCATCACTTACTTCCTTAAGCCTAGCGTAATAATTTACGAACTCCTCCGGTGGAGCTATTTTTCTAATTTTTTTTCTTAAATCTAAAAACAACCGATAATCCGCATTGCCCAGTAAATCTTTATTCGGCTGAAGATCAAATAAGGCCCCCTTATCGATATGTTCATTATCCAACAGGTCATCATATACCCGTTTTAGAAAGGCAATAAGAATACATCTTCTTTTCGCTTTTGCATCAACGGATATGTTATACGCTAAAAATAAACTAGTATGTTCATACAAAAGAACAGCTCCCATTTTAAAAAAACGATAGTATAGTTGCTCCGGCTTAATTTTAGATCCAGCAATGTACCAGTTCGGTATAAATTCTTTAAATCCTGCATCACTAGCCCGAATACAAGAAAACCACCTCTGCTTATCAGCGCTCATCGTATCACTAATAGTTGCCATTAGCTTTCGATAATGCGGCAGATTCCGCGCGTCATTTAACATTCTAGCTAAACGTCTAAACAGTTTTTTCCCGTTACCGGATAATGATAAATATAACCCAAAAATTTTAATCATCTCTAGCATCATCTTAATTCTTAAAATAATCAAGTATTTTCTGAACATGATTCTTACTCATAAATTTATTTAGTTTGCCTTTTATCGCTAACTCTAACGCTATCTTACCAAAACACATCGGGTCTTGGCCGAACACACCCTGGCTACTACTCTGATAAGTATAGCCATTACCTCGACAACCATAACAAAGATGAAATTTTTTACTATAATCACAATCGCTACAAAATCCTTTTAAATTCTCATAAACCAAACGAATCCGCTTAAGTAATAGATTATCCTGCAGTTTACGTTTAATATTCTGATCATTTATATTCCCCAACCGTTGATCTACTCCGCAACAAACACTAAGCTGGCCGTTCCTCTCCAAAAATACCCCCTTAGCATAAGTTAATTTATCACAAACAGAAGGAAAAACACTACCATAAGGCGGCTGCCAGATATCCGTTTGCCGAACTTGCTTTTTACTTAATCCATAGATCAAAGATAAATTTAAAAGAGAAAGTTCATATATATCTCTCACATATCTCTCTGGACAAATATTTAATTGTTTATAATTTTTAGCGCAACTACCCTTGATCACCGGAGCTTCCACAAAAGGTAAAAATCCATTTTTGTAACAACCTCTCCAAAATGCTAAAAGATCCCTACGATTAATACCCGTATATAAAAATTCAGCTACCACCCTAACCTTCTTATAACGTTTACTTAAATTTTTTACTAAATTCCAACTTTGGCGAATTTTTTTATAAGCACTTTTATTTTTAATCAATTTCTCCACAGACTCTTTACTCCCCCAATCTTTCATAAATAACACACCCTGATTATCAAATAAAACCTTTAAAACAGATTCATCTAAAGAAATCCCAGAAGTAGCTAAACAAACCCTGACCCCTAAATCCTTACTTAACCAGGAGATCATGTTTTTAAGAAACTTATTTGGCTCCGGCGCTTCTTTATCCCAAAGCGTGGGTTCCCGGCCATAAATAGTTACAAATTCCATGCCTAATTTTTTTAATTTAGTAAAGAATTGCCGAAAAAGTTTAAATTCACGAATAAGATCATTAATGGTCTTAAGTATTTTTTCATCAGAATAGGCCAACGGAGTCGGGCAGGTAATACAACCTGCCTGGCATCTGCCAGTAATATTAAACTCCACATATCTAACTAAAGATTTCTTATTCACGCTCAAGGTATTACCGACAGTTTTAGATATTCCCCAAGGAGTGATGCGGCTAGGAAGAGCTAGTTTTTCCATTAGAGACCTCGAGCAGCTTTAATTTTTAAAAAGGACTGATAGTTATTAGACATCGTTTTAGCTAACTGCGCAGTGATTGAATTTTCCTGATTAAATGAACTAGTCGGCTTCCAAAACTGTCTTAAAAGATGCCCTTTAAATCCTTCCGCATCAGAATAAACCGGACATTCCCCAAGATATTTAGCCCGACACCAATCTGCAGTAGAATCTTTTATCAATCTTTCAATATTTCCTTGAGCAACATTATGCTTAGAATAATGAAAAAATGGACAGCATTTTATATTTCCATCAACATCAAAGAATATCAGGCCTAAACATTTCTTTTGCACCGTCTCCTGCATATATATTTCATTATTTTTGATTATCTGCTGCTTTCTTTTTTCCATCAGATAGTAAGTTTCTGCCGAAGGCACCAACTCCGGAGCAGCTTGCGGACCCACCGGGATAAATTCCAAATACCTGGCAAGAATTGCGCCTTTTTGTTTCATCGCTTTAACAAATTTTTTACTCAAAACCTCGCGAGCATTGATGTTTGTAACCATCGATAAATAGCCCCAGGGTATCCCAGCGGCATTTAATACTTTAATTGCCCACATCAAACGCCGCCAGCTGCCTTTTCCTTTAAAATAATCGTGCTGTTTTTGCGAAACTCCGTCAACACTTAAAATTGGGATAAGATTCCCTACTTTTAAAAGTTTAGCCGCATATGCCTGGTCAATCGCTCCACCATTAGTAAACATAAAAAACATAATATCCGGATTGGCCTGAGCAATAGTAAAAACACGTTTATCCAAAGTCGGCTCTCCACCGGTAATAAAAATATGCTTATAACTATTCCGCACTAACTTCACTATTTGATTAATTGTTTTTACCTTCATACTTTTCTTACGCTGAGCCCGAGAATAACAATGTTGGCATTGCTGATTACAATGTTTAGTAATCTCCATAATTACCGATCCATGCCGGCCATCTTTATTAATCTGCTGCGCATAAATTCTAAGATAAGCGCGAAAAAAACCAGCTCTAAAATATGAGTTAGAAATCATCGCTATAATTTTAACCATCTGGGCTAAAAATTGTTGTTGTGCTATATGATCATCGGCAAGCATCCTTAACCCGCTCTTATTCAATGCCAATTCCTGCGGGAATTGTTTTTTTAATAATTCAGATAATTCCGGAATCAATTTATTCTTCTTTTTATTTTTCATCAACAGCAACACTCCAATTTTTAAACCGATCAACCAATATTAAATAAACTATTCTCAATATTTGCTCCACATTTTTTTGCCTCAACGACCCTAGATGTAATTATCTCCATAAATTTAATTAATTTATCCGGGTTGGGAGCGTTATGCAATAACGCCTTGCAGCACTCCTGGTATTGCTGCCACATTACCTCTTCAGGATTCTTAACCATAATCATATAAGTTAAGCGGTTTATCTGTTTATCATGCTCTAAATCCGCTAATTCATCCAACATGTATAACCATCTCGCCACTGGCTTAACCGCCTCTTTTAATCCCTCGGGTATTTCCTCAACCATAATATACATAAAGAGCAACGCCACAAACGGAGCGACCTGATCTAAAATTATCTGAGCTTTTTCCGGCGTGTATTCAAAAAGGCTGCAAACATCAAATCCCTGCAAATGCTGATAATATTTACCAAAGCGATCCGCAGGAGCAAGCTTAAGCTCCATCTGTTTAAGTTGCCTTAAAAAAATCAACTCTTTAGGTATCGCTACCTGATAATCAAAAGCCGCAACTAACTCACTAAAAGAATATCCCTGGTTGTCAAAAAGATCATTCCATTCTCGATGCGTAAAAGCAACCAGAACACAACGCTCCTTTGCCCTATCATCATGGGCCAGATTAAATGCATCAAGCATCTTACCCCAGATTAGCAGGCTAAACCACCCATACGATACAAATCTGGCATACATCGCAGATTTTTCCCGCCCAAGGTCAGAACACAACTGATCTGATACCTGAGCACTAAATACTTTATCGCAAACCTTA
The DNA here is from genome assembly GCA_964359035.1 of uncultured Planctomycetales bacterium. Lineage (GTDB taxonomy): Bacteria > Omnitrophota > Gorgyraeia > Gygaellales > Profunditerraquicolaceae > UBA6249. The sequence continues at coordinate 14,659 of CAYHRM010000002.1, read as the reverse complement.
AGCGTCTTAATAAAATATAGAATTTTATGCAGGTCTAATACAATGGCACTACCTAATGTTTTATCTACCCGGCGGGACTCTCTAACAACTTTTTTTAAAAAACGCTTTCCTTGCTTACTCAGAGATAAATATAATAAAGCCACCTGAAACATTACTTTTAAATTTGGCATTTGCTCTTCTATCTAAAGAATAGCCTTAAATTATTTGCTTATTGAACTCTACCATCGGATAACTGTATCCAACGGTCACAAAAAACCAAAGCCTTATCTTCATGCGTAACCATCACCACTGTCACATTTTTTCGTTTATTCAATGTTTTAAAAAGAGTCAAAATATTTTCTGTATTCTTTGAATCTAAATTTCCAGTCGGTTCATCCGCCAATATCAGTTTAGGATCCATGACCAAAGCTCTGGCAATAGCTACCCTTTGCCTCTGTCCAATAGAAAGGTTATTTACAGAAGAGAGAATTTTATCATTCATTCCCACTAAATTAATAATTTCTTTTGCTTTTTGAAGCTTTTTTTGCTTACCTAAACCAGACTCCATTAAGGGCAATAAAACATTTTCCAAAACATTAAGTACCGGCCATAAATAAAAGGCTTGAAATACAAATCCTAAATGGTTAAGCCTAAACCCTCTTTTTCTATAAACCTCCCTAACCGTTTGGCCTTGGAAATAAATTTCTCCAGTAGTAGGCAGATCTAGCCCCCCGATTAAATGCAATAAGGTCGACTTTCCACTTCCGCTAGATCCCTTAATCGCCAAAAACTCGCCTATAGTAATCTTCAAGTTGACATTATCTAACGCTAAGACTTTGCCGTCCTTATAATATCTTGAAAGATTAACCGTTTCGATTAAAAATTCTTTATTCATAACGCAGCGCCTCAATAGGTTTTATCGAGATTGCCCTGATCGCTGGATAGATTCCCGACAAAAACCCCACTCCTAAGGAAACCACAATTACTTTAATCATAAAAATAAAATTATAATCAACTCTGCCAATATTCTCCAATTGCGGTGAATGCACCAAGAGATTCATGATTCCATATCCTAAAATTAAACCAAAAACACCTCCCAACATGCCTAAGAATATAGATTCATAAAGAACAAGGCAAAGAATCTTTGACTTTCTCCAGCCAATCGCCAACAAAATCCCAATCTTACTGGTCTGCTCCAATACCGAAGTAACCATTGTATTAATTATCCCTAAAATGGCCGCAATAAATGCAACGATAGATACTGCCCAAGCAAAATTCAAAAAAGAAGTCATTGTATTATCCGCCGAGACAATATCTTCTACGCTCCTAACTTCCGTATCCGGTAGCAGTTGAGCAATTAAAGATCGAATGCGCTCAACCTGGTCCTTATCATTTACCGGCTGGCCGCCTGAAAACATACCTTTCTTAACCACCAGATTAAATAAAGTAACCTTACCGGGAACTTTTTTAATTTTCTGAAGCTTCGCCAGCGTAATAATAACACTGCCCTCCTCAAACATGCTCTTACTTTCAAAAGTACCGACAACCGTCAGCAAAGAACCTTTTACCTCTATTTTATCTTTAATCTTCTTATTAAATTTCTTAGAGATATTCACTCCAACTAATGCCTCATCATCGCTCTCTGGACGATTGCCTTGGATTTTTAGCTTTGAAAATAAACTCGAGTTTTGATCCCAACCTAATACTAAAAAATAATCTTTTGACCCGGCTGAAGAAAAATCAATTAATATTTTACTTATACTTAAAACTTCCGGTATCTGCATAATCTTATCCGCATAATTCTCATCAATCCCGCTAGATAAAAAATCAAAGTTTCCTTTTTCCCGTACGACCAGATCGGTTTGACGTGACTTATACATCTGCTGAAATGCATCTTTAAAAATCCCTGCCAGGCCAACTAAAGCAACAAAAACAGCAATACTCGTACCCACGCCTAATACTGTCAGGCTGGTACGCATTTTCCTATACCAAAGATTTTTAAAAGCTAATATCGGTAAATTCATCCCTACTTTCCCCTTTACAACAAAACCCCGTTATCAAAACTGCGAAATAAAATACAGTTCACACATAAAATCACATTACTTATAATAAATTAGTACAGATTAATATTTTTATCTTAAATTTATCTAAGGATTTTCCCACGCAAATCACTAGGCAAGACTACCTTAAACTCTGTATTTTTACCAAGTTCACTCTTCACACTGATATGGCCATTATGCAAATCAACAATATCCTTAGCGATAGAAAGGCCTAATCCAGTGCCTTCAATCTCGGCATGCTTATCCAATCGAGCGAATTTTTTAAATAATCTCTCCATTTCATCAGTAGTGATACCCGGGCCGGTATTTATAACGCAAAATATAGCCGTATTTTGATCTAAAGAAAGCGAGACATCGACCAGGCCACCGGCAGGAGTATATTTTATGGCATTAGAAATAAGATTCATCACCACCCTAGATAATTTATCTTTATCGCCCCATAAATTTGTATTACCCGAAGAAACTCGATACCGCAAATCCAAGTTAGCTTTTTTAGCCTGCTGCATAAAATTATCCACTTCATTCTTAATTATATGATCAAAATCGATAAATTCACGCTTAACAAATAAACTTAAAAAATCATTTTTAGAAGAATTTAATATTTCCTCTATAAATTTAAAAAGCCTCTCAACATTAAGCAAGCAAATCTTCACTATACCAGAATGAGAGTTGCTTAATTGGCCACCCACCCCCGCATTCAAGTTATTCATAAAAATTTGTATTGTCGTCAAAGGATTCTTTAAGTCATGAGTAACTGCTAACATAATCTCCGTTTTTTCTTTATCCGCGAGTTTACGTTCTTGAGCATATTTCAACAATTTCATCAGCAAATTCTTGATCAAAATATACGCATATAAAAACCCTAAAAGTGAGATAACTATAGCCATAGCCACAACAAAACCATTATCCCCCAAGAAAAACTTATGTAAAAGATTACCTCTAATTATGAGATAGAATAAAACCAACAAAGGAATTACCCCAATTAACACAAAAACAGAATTCAATATTCTGAAAGGGTCAAATCCTAATTCTGAAATAACCACCTTATAATCATTACTATTAAACTTTTTCATGCTTTAGTCCTTTTATTTATATTAACCTTAAAAAAACTACTAACTTCTCTAAAACCATCAAATCATTCTGCCCCGCTAAAGCTGGTTACTACAATATCTTAGTAGTATAACTATTCGACTGTCAATCCACAATGAAAACTTACAAAAATACAATCACGGCCTACTTATGAAATTCCCTTTCCATTGCTAAATCCACCAATAAATGGTCCCAATTATGATTAATCAGCTCTGCTTTTATGTTATCAGCAGAATCTCCCTGAAACTTCTTAGCAGAGATAAAACTAACCAGAACCTCCAAATTATATTCCTGTATTTTATCCAAAGACTCACTAATTTGTTTCTCCTGCTCGCCAGCATTTAAAAAATACGCAATTATAGCCAAAATTAACGGTATACACAATAATCCTATAGCATTACAGAATAGATACCAGGTGGTATGCCCTAAAACATAAGCCGCGCTGCACCAAAATACATCAAACAAATAATGCGCCACAATTAAAGGAATGAGCCCAAAGCGCATGAAAATGAACCCATAAAATATCCCCAGTAAGCTAACCTCAATAATACGAAACCAAACCGGGAATATAGCATATAGTGTATGCCCCATACCCCAGATTACAGAGATAACAATAATCGCTAAAATTGAATTTCGTAAATACTTCTTCGCTAAACTTATTCCAAAAAGCCTAAAAGTAATCTCTTCGCTAAGGCTCGCGGTAACCCCAATAACAAAAGCACTAAGCAGAGGTATATAAGCTGAAGAAAAATCAGTTAAAGAATTAAATTCTCTCCAAACCCCTAAAAACTTTTGGCCATTATAAAATATAACCGCCTGTAACCCCAGCATTATCACCCAAACTAAATAACCCAATAAAACCGCTCGCGTCAAACCGCGGTTAAAAAAACTGGATTTAATATAATATAAAAAAGAGCTAAATTTATCTTTCGGGAACACTTCACTACGCAAAGATTCTCCAGCCAAGCCCGGCATGATAAAACCAAGCGCCAAAAAACCTATACTAAATATCCATTTTGTAATAACCAAACCAAAAAAAGAACTCAAACTCGCACTAGTTTGATAAAACATAAAAACACTCTGTAAATTATTAAAAATATCCGCTATATTAACTATTATCAAAAACCCAGATACATAATAAAACCACTTCTTGGCCAACCGCGTGCTCAGATCATTTTTTCTTTTTAAAACTATACTCACCGACCACCCCAACAGCCCAAGGAAGATAAGAAAAAAAATACCGTAAAAATACTCCCCTAAAATAAACTGATTCTGGGCATACCTAATAAATTTTTCCGGCAACTCCAATTTATTTTTATAAAACTCCCTAACCTCATCTCCGGATACCGTAACCTCTGTCAACAATTTTGCTCCACACTGGCCTTCCTTCCAGGGTATATAGATATTTTTCTTCTCCCAAGAGAAAATATATTCTATCCTTTTTTCATAACGCTTTACTTTCTCCTCATGAAAATCATACTTTTCTAAGTCTATACCAAAATTACTCTCCAAGAATGAGGCCGCCTTTTGCTTGGCAATATCTTTACCTAAATCCACCCTAGGTTCCAAATCTTCAATTAAATGCGTGAATTTGATCACCCTTCCTGAACGGGGGCTGATATAAACTAAAAATTCTTCTTTCTGAAGCTCCTTAAATAATCTAACCCGCCAATAAAATAAATCATAATCGTGTTGTACAATAAACACTTCTTCTGCTTTTAAACCAGCAGCATGCTGAAAATACCGGTTAAAACCAGCGTCTGAGCCGAAAGTTATAGACTTAACATATTTTTTTGTATCGACCCCTCTAGCCTTAAGATATTTATCCGATACTGTTAATGCGCTTTGTTTATTAACTGTTAAATTTACAAAAGCAAAGCGGGGGTACTCCAGCTTAAACCAAAACCCAAAACACAAAGCCGCCAAAAGAATAAAAATAAACCAATCCCTGTTTTTTATCTTCATTTTAATAATCGGTAGCTACCAAAAATCACTTAAACTGCTCCTTTATTTTAGGGCGCGTAAATAAATATATTAAGAAAATAGATATAATAATATCCATTAAATAACAGGTTACAACACAAATCCAGGCCAAAAAATCAATTTTAGGCATCAAATCAACCGAAAGTACTCCTTGCCTGATATTAAACATTAAGCTATTTTTAAAACAAAGAAACGGATGTTTCCAATAAACGGTACAAATAGTAAATAAGCTGACAAATAATACGCTTTTTCGAAAAATATCTTTACGCAATAAAATACCCAAACCTGTAATAAATATAAATATTCTTAAAGCTATCGAGAAAACATGCCTCAGCAAAATTAACTTTTCCGGTAAAGGATAAAACTTAATCGCATAGGAATCAAAATCAATGGTGGGCATACCCTGGAATGAATATAAGATAACGGCCATACTCAAAATAATTATCTCCTTAGATATCTTTTTCTTAACCACAATACCAGTTTTGCTCATTCTATTTACTTTAATTTTTAAGGACACGACAATTAGTTTACTTTATCTATAAGATACCGCTATAGCATAAGTAAGTCAACTCCGAATGAACAGCAACAAAGATAACCAAGCCTATTTTTCTCTAGCTGAGGCTTTCTTGAGTGCTGCAAGGAATCCAGGATGAACCAGATATCCTAATCCTTCTGCTTTATGCACATCTACCCAGGCCTGATCATATTCCTTTATCACATAATAAGCACCCCCGCGGTTATTGTAAGCCTCTGCGTATCTAGAATTAATAGCAATAGCCTTAGTATAATCAGAAATGGCCTGAACAAAATTACCCTGTTTAACATAAGCAGTACCACGATTGTAATATGCCCCTGCATAATCGGAGTTGATAGCAATAGCTTTATTATAATTAGAAATAGCCTGAATAAAATTGCCTTGCTGATAATAGGTAATCCCGCGATTATCGTAAGCTACGAAAAAATGCGGGTTGATTTCAATCGCCTTATTGTAATCAGATAAGGCCTGCTGAATATTACCTTGATCCTTATAGGCACTCCCGCGATTATTATAAGCCTCTGCATATCTAGAATTAATAGCAATAGCCTTAGTATAATCAGAAATGGCCTGAACAAAATTACCCTGTTTAACATAAGCAGTACCACGATTGTAATATGCCCCTGCATAATCGGAGTTGATAGCAATAGCTTTATTATAATTAGAAATAGCCTGAATAAAATTGCCTTGCTGATAATAGGTAATCCCGCGATTATCGTAAGCTACGAAAAAATGCGGGTTGATTTCAATCGCCTTATTGTAATCAGATAAGGCCTGCTGAATATTACCTTGATCCTTATAGGCACTACCGCGATTAGAATAAATCTCTGCATCACGAGGATTAATGGCGATCCCTTTGGTATAATCAGAGATGGCCTGCTGAATGTTACCTTGCTCCTTATAAGCATTCCCGCGATTATTATAAGACCTCGCTTTCATAGGCGACTTACGGATTACATCATTCAACAAAGTAATCTTATCTTTCCAAATAAAATTTCTTCTATAAGTAAGCATCGCATAACAAGAAATTATAACAAGCAGCGCAACAACCATCAACTTGAGAGTTTTATGCTTAAAAAAATAATATATAAAACTAACTACAGCAAAACTAGATCCCACAATAGGCAGATAAAGCCGGTGTTCAAAAATTACATCATCCAGCGGCACAAAACTTGAGTCAGGCGATAGGGTTAAAAAAAACCATAAAATTCCAAATGAAACTAATCTATATTTATAAAACACCCGAATTGCGCTAACGATAATCACAACTAAAAATACAAAACTAATTAATGCGGGCAAATTAATTAAACTATTAACCACCGGGTAATCATAATCTAAATTTTGATTTAACGGTATAAAAAGAAGCCTAATATAAGTGACCACAACTCTAAATTGCGTTAATAAATAGTGCCCTCCTGTATTAAATGACTGCGGCTGAGGAAAAGATAATATTATAGGTATAATAGGCAATAGAAATAAAAATGGCATTGCGTATTTCCAACTACTAAATTTTACCGGTTTAAAAAAACAAAACTCAGATAAAATAATCATCGCCGGCAAAGTGATGGAATTTTCCTTAGTAAACATGCTCATCGCAGCAAAAATCAAAGATAAAGCATAAACAATTATCCGTTTAGAAAAAAGAGAGTTTTGTCTCCACAATAACCTCGACTTAATATATAAACAAATTGAAAAAAGATAAAAAAATCCACCCAAAGAAGTGCAGCGTTGCCATATATAAGTGACAGACTCTGTTTGCAAAGGATGCACTAAAAATATCAAGGCTGCAAATAAAGCCACCCATTTAGAATTTTTAAAAAGCCCATCCTTCTCCATTACCGGCGTAGAGAAAATAAGCATACCCAGCCACCAGACTAAAATTGCCGAACCTAAATGGATGGCCAAGTTAAATAGATGATACCCAAATACATTGAGCTGATGGAAATGATAATTTAAAGCAAGGGTAATAAAAACAATAAAACGGCCGGGGAAAAAATTCCAGATACCCCTTAAATTACTAATATCCCTGATTAAGAAATTATTAGCTATAAAATGAATATCATCAAAATGAAAAGGGCTATAAAAAGTATTAGAGTAAATAAGCGTGCCTAATAAAAAAATAAGGCTCAAGACAAATATTTTATACTTTTGATTTAAAATTCTTATAATCATCATGAAATTACTCAATAAATTAATCTACTTATCCCTTCCTGATGCTTTCTTAAGCGCCTCAAGAAATTTAATATTAACTACAGATCCTAACTCTTCTGCCCGATGCACATCTTTCCAAGCCTGATCATATTCTTTCAGAAAATAATAAACAATTCCGCGATTATAATAAACTTTTTCAAAATTAGGATTAATTTCAATCGCCTTGGTATAATCAGAAATGGCTTGAGTAAAGTTACCCTGCTGATAATAAACGCCCCCACGATTATAATAGGCTTTTTCAAAATTAGAGTTGATTTCAATCGCTCTATTATATTCAACAATAGCCTGAGTAAAATTATTTTGCTCGTAATAACCAACCCCGCGATTATAATAGGCTTTTTCAAAATTAGGCTTGATTGCAATCGCTTTATTAAAATCAGCGGCGGCCTGAGTAAAGTTGCCCTGCTGGTAATAAACACCACCACGATTATTGTAAGCCTCTGCATAATTAGGATCGATTTCAATCGCTTTATTATAATCAAACAAGGCCTTCTGAGGCCCACTTTGATCCTCATGGGCATTCCCACGACTATTGTAAGGCCTCGCCTTTTTAGGTGATTTATGCACTACATCATTCCATAGAGTAAACTCATCTTTCCAGATAAGATTTCTTCTATAAGTGAGCACTGCATAACAGGTAGTTATAATCAACAGCATTACAACCATTGATTTAAGGGTTTTATTTCCAAAAAGATAATCAATAAGACTTACTAGAAAAAAACTAAACCCTACCATGGGCAGATAAAGCCGATGTTCAAAAATTACATCTTTGATAGGAATAACGCTAGACTCAGGAATAAGTGTTAAAAAGAACCAAAAAATACCAAAAGCGATTAATCTATATTTAGAAAATATCCGCATGGAGATAGTTAAAATTGAGGCTAAAAAAGTAAGGCTGGCTAAAATGGGTAATGCGAGTAAGTTACTGGCTAGGGGATAATCATAATCTAGGTTTTGATTTATAGGTATAAAAATAAGCCGAATATAAGTAACCATAACTCTAAACTGAGTAAGCAGATACTGCCCAGGAGAAATGTTAGGAGATGTTCCTCGAGTCATTTTCATGCCGATAAAATCAACAGATTTAGTCAAAAACATCGTCAGGGGAATAATCAATAAAGTTAATAAAAAAGGAGTAAATTGTTTCCAATTAAGTTTTTCTTTGGTTTTCAGAAAACAAAATTCATACAACAAAATCATCAGGGGCAGGGTTATTGCCATCTCTTTAGTGAACATCGCACAAACTGCGGCAATTAATGCACCATGATAGAACCTCCTGAAAACGATCAGGCTTCCCCCCTGCTGTTGCAAGAGCCTGGATTTGACATACAGGCTTAATGATAAAAGATAAAACAAAGTGGCTAAAGAAACTGCCCGCTGAATGATATAAGTTACTCCCTGAGTTTGAATGGGATGCGCAATAAAGATTAATCCGGCAAAAAAAGCCAGCAATTTGGCATGCTGAGTAATCTTCTGCCCCTGCATAGCCGAAGTAGAAAAAGTAAGCAGCATCAACCACCAAACCAAAATTCCTGAACCTAAATGAACAATTAAGTTAAAAATATGATAGCTTAGGACATTTAATTGGCTGAGATGATAATTCAAAGCAATGGAGAGATAAGTGATAAAACGAGAGGGCCAGAAATTCCAAATCGCTGGTAAATTTAAGATATTTGTTATGGCAAAATTATCCAGTATAGAATGATTATCATCAAAATGAAAGTAACCATAAAAGGTGTTGGAATAAATAAGGCCCCCTAACAAAATGATTGAGCTTAGGACTAATAACTTATACTTTTGATTAAAAATTCTGGCGATCATCATGGGTTTGATTCCGAGTAATTCCGAGGACACATCAATCTATTTTTCTTACGATTTGACTACGCTGATATTTCTCGCTATATGCACAAACTCAACGATCTCACCTTTTTCATCCTTAATAGGATAAGCGCTGACCTCTAATAAACTGTCCCCCTTCGGCCCGTGATGAGTATGTATCTCTTTAATCGGCATTCCTGTCTCTAACACTTTAGCGACCGGGCAAGTGTCGTGTGGCGACTGGCAAGGAGATTGCCGATTATGAGTAACCGCGTAGCAGTAACTTCCCGGTATCTCTTCCATTTTACAATCAAATTGATCTAAAAACGTTTTATTCGCCCAAAGTATCTTAAAATCTTTAGAGACAAGGCTAATCTGCTCTGTGATCCCATTAACGATATTTTCTAAAAATTGCTTTGTTCTGAATAATTCAGACTCTAATTTTTTACGCTCTTCGATCTCTCCATGAAGCTGCTTATTAATGATTCGTTCAGCAAAAGTGCGACATTCCACACGCTCCTCAAGGCCCTTAACACATTCCTTCAATTCTTTATCTTTACGATTAAAGCCAAATTTCATCTTCTCAAATTTATCTACTTGCGCTTGTAAAGAATTTATTTTACTGATTAGTTGCTTTTTTGCCTGATCGTCATCTTCCGTCTTAATTCTTATTTTCATAGATTAATTTTTTTATTTAAAAAGTACAGAATGCCTTAGCTATGTATTTAACTTTTTTTTCTTATCTGATGTAAAATTTTTGATCGAAGCTTATCAATAATATTAATCACGATCTCTTTATCTACCTCTATAAACTCCAACCCTATTCTAAAACCATCCTGCCCGTTTAAGCTATACTGTGAAGCATGAACAACTGTACCCCTACCAACCAACTGCTTCTCTAAAACATTAGGAGAATTAAACTGAACAATCGCTTGAACTATCGCACCTAATTCAATACTTTCTTTTAAAAAAATACTTAACCCGCCAAAACTAATATCTAATAATTTACCCTCGATGATTTTCGCAAGGTCACTTTCAAATTTCAAAAAAACAGCATCTTCTAAATTAAATCTTTGATATTTTCGCCTATCTTGCATTTTAGAAAACTCCCCTTAATAGATATTATATTACAAAATAAGTAAAATTATTCCAAAAGACGAGAAATAAACCCCACCTTTTCAATCGCTATTATACTCAACAACTTACACTTACGCAACTCATTTGGTATACAAAAATCGTAAAAATTTATTAAATTGCTTTCATTAAATAAAAATTGCTGATTCTATTATCAATGAATAGAACAGAGCTAAGCACTATTTACCCTTAGCCGATGAAACTTTGACTAGCAGTGCTCGGAAATTCTTCAAGCTATTAAAGGGAATATCTACTACGAGGGCATTGGCAAGAAAACCGGGGATTGAACCTCCAGGGTCACTATGTTGCTGAAAATAAATCTTTGTTTTTCCGTCTATAAGTGGTGTAAAACTCCAGACTGTTTTAATATAAGGAACACGAATCTTCCCTTTTTTCCTGGGGAGTTGCTCCGGAAGCGCGCTCAACGTATATGTTATGACTCCGCTTATCGCATTAGTCGATCTAACCCGCCGGAAAACAGAATCCCGCTCAGTCACCGGCCAGGGCAAATGAAGGACAAAATAAAATATTTTCTGCTCAGAGGTTTCCTGCCGAATGAGTTCTGCCAGGACGCACTGATAATACCACTCAGGCATTTTCTCTTCATTCTCAAATAATGAAATAGCCTGATTGATAGGCGTGTTCACCGTGACATCAGCTTTAAATTCCAAAATCGGCGAACCTTCAACTTTATGAGTATAGACCGAAACCCCATCCTCGCTGATTCTCTTTTGCCAAGGATACTCTTCAGCCCAAAGCTTGATTGCATAAAGAAATATCACTATGGCCGACAATAAAATTACTACAGCAATTTTTTTCATAAACAGAATAAAAAGTATATCAGGAGGTAGGGAATCTACCTAAATAATTTCATCATCCGTCGATATATCAACAAGTTACAACAATATACTATTTATTGCAAGCACAACTTTGAGTCTGGATGTTTCTCAATTATCCCCTTTGTTCCCCGATATTTCTCACTTGGATGGGCACATTTTGTGCACAAACAAAAAGAGCTAAAACAGTTAAGTTCAACCCTTGAGTGTAATTCTTAATCTAACATAATTACTTTTTAAGTTTTAAAAAAACTTCACCTATCTGCACAAACTTATCCATTTCTTCATTTATTACAAGTTTATGAAATTCGCATTTTATACAAGAACCTAACTTCATAGCAAAAGTACCCTGTATCTCTCCTCCACATAGCGTTCCCGCAATTGCCCAACAACATCCACCGCCATTTATCCCGCTATGAATTCCGCTTGCTTTTATTTCAGTTGCAGCTAAACAAACTCCTAATTGTTCTACATTTTTGCCACCAACTTCTCTACCACATTTCATAAATTCCCAACAATTTAATTTAGTCATTATTCCCCTCCCTCATTCACTCTTAAATATACCACAGTTTTTCAGAACACTTTTATTATCCTGCTTAACCCTCACAATTACAAGCAATTTAGCATTCCTAAAGTTTGCTAAAATTTTAAAAGCACAAATTGAACACAAAGTGTATAAATTTATTTAGAGACTAATATAACTTATTGCGTGTTATTGCGTTGCAAAATGATGAAAATTAATTCGGTGGTTCTTTGATACTGTTCGAACGATCTTTGTTTAATCTACCGCGCCTGTCGGCGCTTCCACATCTCCCGATTTATGCTCGGTTAATTCGCCTTTCTGAATTTGAAAACCAATTTTTTATCCATATCCGCACCTTTCAAGAACTGTTCAGCGTAGAATCACAAAATTAAGCATCGCGCCCACAATAATGCTAACGGTTATCATAATAAAAGCCGATTTAATCAGGGCTTTCACGCCGAGTTCTTTCCATAAAACTATAAACGTTGCGATACACGGAAACGATATTGCCAACAACGTTGCTGCAATAAATAGCTGTTTAGCGGAAAGACCCAGCGGCGCCAACATACCCACCGCGACGTCTTTTCTTAAAAAACCGATAGCCAGAGCGACTATCGCTTCTTTTGGCAGTCCAAATAAGCCATGAATAACCGGCGCGAATATCCCTGTTACGATATCAAACAATTTAAAATATAAAAGAGTATTGATAGCCAAAACACCTATTAAGACAATCGGCACCGCCTCAATCAAAAAACCCTTAACGCGAAAATATAATTTTCTTCCCAGGATTGCCAAAGGTGGAAATCTGTAAGGAGGAATTTCTAGCAAGAATTCTGGGCTATATCCGGGTAGAACGCGGTTTAAAATCAACCCTAATACCAGAATTATAAAAAATAAAACCAGATATACTCCGCCTACATAAAACCCACCGAATATGCCCAATAACCCAATGATCATTGCCTGCAACGGGACACATGGTACACCGATAGAGATAATAGTTGAGGCGATAAATCTTTCTCGCTTTGACTCCAAGACACGCGTCGATAATATTCCGGGGACATTGCAACCAAAACCTAAAAGTACCGGTATAATGGCATAACCATGCAGGCCAAGACGGTGCAACAGGTTATCCAATAATATGGCCAGGCGCGGTAAGTATCCTATGTCTTCTAAAAGGCTTAGTACAAGATAAAACGATATCACATATGGTAATACCATACCGAATTCGATATAAGGAGCCGTAGTTAATACTCCCAATGATTGTTTAAAATCTATCTTCCCGTTAACCAAATCGCCGATTAATAAATGGAACAGAAAACTTTTTTCCTGCCAATGAAACGTCAATTTTTCCAGCAAATTCTGGAAAGTACCATAAAAAAACGGATCCGTTATTTTACTGATTATAAACTCACCTATAAACCTAACGATTTTAAATGATACATATATGATTCCCGATGCCATTACCAGGCCCGTCAAAGGCCGCACGGACGCATCCTCTAACACCTCTCTTAACCTGTGATGACGGTGTTCAAGATGTTGAACTTGATCAATGATATACCCTATCTCTTTCCATCGTTCTTCATTAGGAAGCTTACCCCTTGAAACAGGCTCTGCCTCTCTTATTCTATCGATCAATAATTTTATACCCACCCCGGTTACGGCACAGGTTGAAATCACCGGAATATGTAAAATTTCCTCCAACTTTTTAATATCGACGTGAACTCCCCTATGAACAGCATCGTCACACATATTTAAACAGGCAATTGTCGGGAATCCTTCTTCAATCAATTGTAACGTTAAAAGTAGGTTTCTCTCTAAATTAGTTGAATCAAGTATGTTAATCACAGCGATTTCGTTTCTAGGATATTCTTTTAATAAGGTAACGGCTACTTCTTCGGCGCTTGAAGTCGGCCCTAATGAATATGTTCCCGGTAAATCTACGACTTCAATCTTCTCATCTCCCAAACTCAAATAACCCTTGATGAACTCTACGGTTGTGCCTGGATAATTAGATGAGATTACGTGGACACCGGTAAGACGGGAAAATACCACGCTTTTCCCGACATTAGGATTACCAATTAGATAAATCTTCTTTATCATTCCTGCTCCAATATCACCTTAGCCGCTACACCGTGTCCTAAGGCGAAAATGCTTCTGCCTGATTTGATCACTACGGGCCCTCGTAGGCCGATATGACTGAGCTTGGTAACTTCTTTGCCTTTATACACGCCCATGTTCATCAGTCTTTCCTGCAAGTTTGTGCCTCCCAAAATCTCTATAACCTTGCCCTTACGATTTTCCTTCATCTGCACTAAGGATTTTTTCATTTTTTTACTTTCTACCTATAAGCTCATCGAGACTAATCCGAACTTTATTCCCCTTCGGATGACGAGTTTTTAAAAGAGCGCCACCTCAATTTTTCGACGGAAGGCACCTTCCGTCCATTGTTTGAAGCAGCGCCCTATCCTTGTTGGCGGTGGTTCTTTGATAC
>CAYHRM010000001.1:0-35530 GCA_964359035.1 uncultured Planctomycetales bacterium | reverse complement strand
CCTAGTACTCTGGCGGCTCAAGTACAACTAACAGAGGCTCCGGTTGTGCCTGTAAATACTGAGCAAAATTTAACTTCTGCGGGTAATGTTACTTTGGATTTTAAAGAAGCAGATATTAATAATGTTCTAAAGATAATTTCTTATAAATCTGGAATGAATATTGTTACAACTCCGGATGTGATTGGTAATGTTTCAGTGCGCTTGAGTGATGTTCCCTGGGAGATTGCCATGGACGTGATCTTAAAGACTTATGGGTTTGGTTATCAGCGGCAGGGTAATGTTATTTTAGTCACCAAGATAGAAAATGTCGCTAAAATTGCCGCCGAGGAGCCCTTGCAAACTGAGATTATCACCTTAAGATTTCTGGATGCGCAGGATGCGCAGAAAATTCTTATTCCCTTGCTTTCACCAAGAGGAAAGATCTCAGTTCTATATACCCGCGGGCAGAAAGGTTGGCAGTTTGGTACTTTTAAAATTGGCCGGGATTCTTCTTCTAGCGCCGCCTTGGTAAAAGAAATAGCAGGAACCACTAGGTCTGAGACAGTTTCTTATGAAAAAAATGCCGCGGGAGATACAGTGATGAAAAAAGCGGAGTTTGACCCCTCAGTGAAATCCAAAATGTTGGTAATTACGGATACGGCTAGTACTTTGGATCGGATACACAATATAATTTTACCTAAAATTGATATTAAGCCGAAACAGGTTTTAATTGAAACGAAAATAATTGAGGTAAGCCGGGATAAATTAAGAGATATTGGTTTGGACTGGGGTATGGGTTCGGGAACTAATTCTGCCAGAACCAATGCCATTACGCCACAGGGGGCGGAAACAGGTACTGCTACCGGAGGCCACGCGGGTACGATTGCTACGGGTAGTTCCTCGCTGGTGCCTTCATTATTTGGCCCAGCATCGACGGGAATTTTAGGTTATGAGCCTTATAACGCGGGTGCGGAATTTATTTTTCAAAAGTTAACCGGTACTAAGTTTGAGGCGGTTATTCATGCCTTAGAAGATGCTGCCGATACCAACACTCTTTCTGCTCCCAGCATACTTACATTGGATAATCAAGAAGCATCGATGCTGGTAGGTTATCATACACCGATACTTGCATCTACGATTACTGCTGGGACTACCGGGACTAATTCTACAATTACTCAGACTTTAGATTATTATCAGGAGATTGGTATTCGGTTAAACGTGGTGCCTCAGATAAGTGAAGAGGGTTACATCAATATGATCATCCACCCGAGTATTACCTCTTCTAATTCTAACGTTACGGCTACTTCTACTGCCGGCAGCTCGACGGATGCTACGACCACTTTGTATCCGATTATTGATGTGCGCGAAGTTCAGACGCAAGTTTTATTAAAAGATAAAGAGACGATTGTAATTGGTGGTTTGCTTAAGGATGTTAAGGGGATAGAAGTTATTGGCATACCTTTTTTAAAAGACATTCCTTGGTTAGGAAAGCTTTTTGGGCGAGAGACCAATACTGTAACCAAAATTGATCTTTTAATTTTTATTACTGCTAGAATTGTTCGGGAAGATGAATATACTCCTGAGGAGTTGGCTAAGTTAGAAAAGAGATTAGGCCGCACTGCAGTGTTTGAGATTAAGGAACAGCCATCAATTACTAAATCTAGAAAAGGTCCTTTAGCAGAGGCTAAGAAGAAGAAATAAAATTGTGAAATCAGGGGCCGTTTCTACTTTTCTTGGTTAGATTAGGATTAAAAATAGAAACGGCCCCTAGATTTTAAAATATGTATAGAGTAAATTTTAGTTTTTCTAAGAAAGGCCTGATGCGGTATATTTCGCATTTAGACCTGATGCGCCTATTTATGCGCGCTATGCGCCGGGCAGAGTTGCCGCTTAAAATGTCAGAAGGTTTTTCCCCGCATCCTAAATTAAGTTTAAAAAGAGCCTTAAAATTAGGATTGGAAAGTGAACACGAGGAGGCTTCGATCGTTTTAAGATTTCCGGTTGAGCCGGATGACTTTAAAAATAGGTTGCAAAAAAAATTACCAGAAGGGATTGAAGTAAAAGATGTCCAAGGAAATTTTAATTAATGCAGAAGCTCAGGAGAAGCGCGTTGCAATCGTTGAAAACGGCCAGCTTTTAGAGTTTCATATTGAGCGCCCGCAGGACCGCACTATCGTGGGGAATATCTATAAAGGCCGCATTGAGGCGGTTATGCCGTCTATCGGCGCAGCATTTGTTGATATTGGTTTAGCTAAAAATGGTTTTCTTTATTTATCTGAAATCGAATCTGCCTATGAGTCTATCGAAGCGCCGCAACAAACTCCGATCAAAGAAGTAAAAAAAGGCCAAGAGGTTTTGGTTCAGGTAGTTAAAGAGTCTTTCGGTACTAAGGGGCCGCGGCTTTCTACGGAGATTGGTTTAGCTGGCCGGTATTTAGTGATTATGCCGCTGGATAAGCAAGGGGGTATCTCTAGGCGTATTGAGGATGAACCTGAAAGAAGGCGTTTACGTGAGATATTTAAAGAACTTAAATTTCCTGATCCAGTCGGGTTTATTGTGCGCACGGCAGCTAGCGGAAGATCTAAGCAGGAGTTAATCCGCGATGCACAGTTTCTTTATAAATTATGGAAGCGCCTGGAGAAGACGGCGCAGGGTAAACAGGCTCCGGCTTTGGTTTATGAAGAGTATGATTTGGCGTTGCGGGCAATTCGCGATTCTTTTACTGAGGATGTTTCTAAACTGATTGTTGATTCTAAACCTGAATTTTATCGGATTCAACATTTTATGCGCACTTTTTTAAGTTATCTGTCTAAAAAAGTCGAGCTTTATCGGGGTGATGATTTATTTGGCGCAAAAGATGTGGAGAAGCAGATTAACCATATTTTTGAAAGCCATGTTTATATGAAATCTAAAGCTTATTTAATTATCGAACCCACGGAAGGCTTGGTGGTGATTGATGTAAATAGCGGTGGGTTTAAGAAAAAGGTTAATCAAGAGGATATGGCTTTTAAAGTTAACGCTGAGGCGGCGGTAGAGATTGCCCGGCAGCTTGTGTTGCGGGATTTGGGCGGAATTATTGTCATTGATTTTATTGATATGGAACGTGAAGGGCATCGCCGGGAGTTATTGAATATCTTGAAAAATGCTTTGTCTGGTGACCGGGCAAAATATGATATTTTGGAGATTTCTAAGTTTGGTATAGTAGAGATGACTCGAGAACGTATTCACAAGACAGTGCAGATGCTTTCTTTTCAGCCTTGTCCATATTGTAAGGGCAAAGGCAAGTTGCGTTCACCTCAAACCTTAGGAATTTTTGCTTTAAAAGAGCTTAAGCGTTATCTTAAGGGCAAAACCTTAAAACAGGCTTCGCTTACCTTGGCACCGCCTGTGATTGATGAAATCTTAAAAGATAAGGAGGCCCTGCGCGCGATTGAGCATAAATACCGGATTAAGGTCAACCTTATTTCTAACCCTACCGCGCATCTAGAAGACATAAAATTCAGCTAATAATAAAAGTAGGCAGAGGTAGCTAGTTATTAACAGTAGTAGTGTGGGTTTAAACCCACACTACTACTGGTTATTTGTCTATTTTTTAGCTTGACCCTTAAATCTACCAGGTATATAATATTAAATTCATGAATTGATTATTTAATTACCTTTAAGGAGGAGAGTCAAATGTATGCCATAATTGAAGTTGGATCAAAACAGTACAGTGTAACTAAGGATGATATTATTGAAGTGAATAAACAGATCCTGGCGAAAGGCGATAATATCAGTATTGATAAGGTTTTATTAGTCTCTGATGGTAAAAAAGTTCAGATTGGCCAGCCTTATGTTTCGGGGGCTAAGGTGGAAGCAACAGTTTTAAAACAGATTTTAGGTGAAAAAACCACGGCTTACAAACATCGTCGGCGCAAGAATTCACATTGGGAAAAAGGACATCGTGCGCAGCTTACGGAGTTAAAGATTAAGGCGATTGTTTTAGGCTTATAAAAAAGTGTTTATCGACGGGGCTAAAATTAATATTCGCGCTGGTTCTGGTGGTAAAGGCTGTCAAAGCCTTCACCGGGATAAGTATCAACGTCAGGGGATTCCAGATGGTGGAGATGGCGGCAAGGGGGCGGATATTATTATACGCGCAGACCGTAATCTGCTTACCCTTTTAGATTTTCAGCATCATCGTCATTTTTTTGGTGCTCATGGTGGGCATGGTTCAAGTAATCATAAAAAAGGTAAAGGCTCTGCGGATGTAATTGTTCGTGTTCCCTTGGGCACTACGATCAAAGATTTTGCTACTGGATCTATTTTGCGCGATCTAGATGTTGATGGTGAACAGGTAATTGTGGCCCGTGGCGGCCAAGGTGGTATTGGTAATTGGCATCGTAAAGAAGCCACTCTGGGCGTGCCGGGTGAAGAAAAAATAATTGTTCTGGATTTAAAGCTGTTGGCGGATGTTGGAGTAGTAGGTTTTCCTAATGCTGGTAAATCTACACTGATCTCTGTAATTTCTAATGCGCATCCAAAGGTTGCCGCTTATCCGTTTACGACTACGGGGCCGATTTTAGGGGTGGCATCTAGTACGCATCGAAAATTTGTGATTGCGGATATTCCCGGGTTGATTCCCGGAGCCTCTGTCGGCCGTGGGCTGGGGGATCAATTTCTAAAGCATGTTGAGCGCACTAAGATTTTAATTCATTTAATTGATATGGCCGGTTTTGAAGGCCGGGATCCGGTAGAGGATTATAAAAACATTAATTTAGAGTTAAAGAATTATAATAAGATAGTTTATAAAAAGCCGCAGATTATTTGTGCGAATAAAATGGATCTTGCCGGCGCCCAAGAAAATTTAAAGCGCTTTAAAAAATTAATTAAGAAAACAGTTTATCCGATTTCGGCGTTAAATAAACAAGGGCTAGAGGAGTTGATCGATGCTGTCGCAGAAAAATTATAAAAGAATCGTCGTCAAGATTGGTTCCAGCCTGTTTGCTAGAGATAATCATAAATTAGATATGGCTTTAATTAGGCATATCGCTGGGCAGATCTCGGAGTTAATCGGGCAGGGCAAAGAGGTAGTGGTGGTTTCCTCCGGAGCGATTGCTTTGGGTATGGCCATTTTGAAATTAACTAATCGGCCCAAGCAATTGCAGGACCTACAGGCGATTGCAGCGATTGGCCAGCATGAACTGATGCATGTTTATAAACTGGCGCTGCATAAATATAAATTGAATTGTGCGCAGCTACTTTTAACTTGGGATGATTTTTTAGGGGCACGTTATACAAATGCTAAGCATACTTTGAATACTTTGTTAAAACTAAAAACCGTGCCAATTATCAATGAGAATGATACCGTGGCTACTGAAGAAATTAAGTTTGGCGATAATGATCGTTTGAGCGCCTTAGTTTCTATATTGGTGGGAGCGGATCTTTTAATTATTCTTTCTGATGTCGAAGGCCTGTTGGATAAAAACAAAAAAGTTATCCGTCAAGTTGATAAAATTACGCAACAGATAAAATCATTGGCTTGCTCGACTAATAAAAAGATTTGTGTGGGTGGCATGATTACTAAAATTGAGGCGGCGCGGATTGCGGTTGAGGGTGGATTGCCTTGCGTGATTGCTGATGGGGGAAAATCTAAAATTATTAGTCAGCTGGCTAATAATCCTTTTTGCCAGGGTACTATATTTCTCGCTAAATGAATAAAAATCTTAAAAAAGAAATAGAAAATATTGCCAAACAAGCTAAGGCGGCGGCGGGGCCGTTGGCGATTTTATCTTCGGCTATTAAGAATGCCGTGCTTGTAGATTTGGCCGCTGTTTTATTGAGTGATAAAGCAGTTATTTTAAAAGCGAATAGAAAAGATATTCAGGCCGCTAAAAGTAGAGGTAAGGCTTTTATTGACCGGCTTAGTTTGGATGAGGCAAGAATAGGACAGATGGCGGATTCTTTACTCATGATCGCTAAGCTTAAAGACCCGGTAGGTGAGGTCATGCATGCCTGGAATACGCCTGTGGGTTTAAGCATTCAGAAGGTGCGTGTTCCGATCGGTGTGGTGTCGATTATTTATGAGTCTCGTCCGAATGTCACTGCGGATTGTATCGGGCTTTGTTTTAAATCCGGTAACAGCGTGATTTTACGCGGTGGAAGCCAAGCTTTAAACTCTAATCGGGCAATTTTTAATCTGTTTCATGAGGTTATGCAAAAACATAACTTAGCAGAGGGTGTGATTAATTTGGTTACTACTACTAATCATCAGGCGATAGATTATCTGCTTAAATTAAATAATTATATTGATCTGGTTATTCCTCGAGGCGGAGAAGAATTAATTAAAAAAGTAGTTAGTTCTTCGCGCATACCGGTGATTAAGCATTATAAAGGAATTTGCCATGTTTATGTGGATGAAGACGCGGATTTGAATATGGCCCAGAGTATTTGTTGGAATGCTAAGTGTCAGCGTCCGGGAGTTTGTAATGCTATGGAAAGCATGTTGGTCCATCGTGATGTTGCTGTTAGGTTTTTGCCAGGAATGCTTAAAAAGTTTAACCAGGCGAAGGTTCAGATTCGTGGATGCGCATTTACTCAGAAAATTGCCAAATGGGTTAAGCCGGCCACAGAGAAAGATTATCGCACGGAATATGCGGATTTAATTTTATCGGTGAAGGTTGTGGATAGCCTGGATGCGGCGATTGCGCATATTAATCAGTACGGTTCGCATCACTCGGATAGTATTGTTACAGATGACCGCAACGCCGCGGATAAATTTTTAAAGCAAGTAGATTCCGCTTGCGTCTATTTGAATGCCTCAACCCGTTTTACTGACGGAGGGCAGTTTGGCATGGGCGCGGAGATTGGTATTTCTACCGATAAATTACATGCCCGCGGCCCGATGGGGCTTGAGGAATTGACTACTTATAAATATATGGTTTACGGCGCTGGCCAGGTTAGAGAGTGAAGATTGGCATTCTGGGCGGAACTTTTAACCCGGTGCATATTGGGCATTTAATTTTAGCCGAAGAGGTAAGGGAAAAATTAGGATTGGATAAAATTATTTTTGTGCCTACGGCTTTACCGCCGCATAAAGATAATTTAAATATTGCTCCGGCTAAAGACCGCTTAAAGATGTTAAAGTTAGCGGTTGCTTCGAATAAGTTTTTTTCCGTTTCCGACGCCGAGATTAAGCGGCAGGGGCGTTCTTATACTATTGATACCTTAAAAGAATTTAGAGCTAAATATAGCCAAGATGAGCTTTATTTTATTATTGGTTCGGATCTGCTTAAATATCTAAGTGATTGGAAGGATTTAAGCCAGATATTGAGTATGGTAAAATTTGTCGCGGCAACTCGTCCGGGGTATGCGTTGGAAAAGATACCGTGCCATATTCAAACTTTACCGATTCGGGCGGTGGATGTTTCCGGTTTTGAGGTGCGCCAGTGTGTGTTTCAAAATAAATCATTTGGTTATTTAGTTACGGATAAAGTTTTTGATTATATTAAGAAGAGGAAGCTTTATAAATGAAAATAAAGATTGCTCCGTCGATATTATCGGCAAATTTTAGCCAGTTGGGCCTAGAGCTAGAAAAAGTGAAATTGGCCGGCGCAGATTTAGTGCATGTAGATGTGATGGATGGCCACTTCGTACCGAATATTACTATTGGCCCGATGGTGGTAAAATTTATGCGTCAGTCAACTTCTTTGGCATTAGATGTGCATTTAATGATTCAGCATCCGGCTAAATATGTGGAGGCTTTTGTTAAAGCCGGTAGTGACATGATTACTGTACATATTGAAACAGTGAGTTTGAGTCAGCTGCAAGCGATTGCTAGAAAATTAAAAAAAAGCAAAGTTAAATTGGGAATCTCTTTAAATCCGGGTACGGCATTAGCTAAAATTAAGCCGGTTTTGGGTTTAGTAGATTTTGTTTTAGTTATGTCGGTAAAACCTGGTTTTGGCGGGCAGGCGTTTATTCCTAAAGCTATAGAAAAGATAAGGCAACTGCGCGCAATTTTTACGCGGGATATCGCTGTGGATGGCGGGATTAATTTTAAAACTGCTAAACTGGTAAAGCAGGCGGGGGCAAATATTTTGGTGGCCGGCTCTTACATTTTTGGCTCAAAAGATATTAAACAGGCAATCGATAGTTTAAGATAGGCAAGTTATCTTCCACCAGTAGTGGGGGTTTAAACCCCCACTACTGGTGTGGATATGAAGGTTTATGGGATTATTTAAGAAGAGGAGAAAGTACGATGAGTAATGCGGTTTCACAAATTAAGTTTGGCACGGACGGCTGGAGAGCAATTATTGCGGATACTTATACTTTAGAAAATGTTAAAATCCTTACCCAGGCAGTAGCGGATTTTTTAGGTGCCGGTAAAAAGGTTGCCGTAGGATATGATACGCGTTTTATGTCGGCTAAATTTGCACAAACTGCCGCCATTGTTCTAAAAAGCAATGGCTTAGAAGTACTTCTTTCTGATCGGCCTACACCTACTCCGGCATTAAGTTTTATTGTTAAAGCGCGTAAATTGGATTTAGGGATCATGATTACGGCTTCGCATAATCCGGCAGAATATAATGGTTTTAAAATTAAGAATGCTGCTGGCGGCGGAGCGAGCCAAGAATTGACCCAGAAAGTTGAGAGCCTGCTGGGGGTAACTTTAGTAAAAGATTCCGCTTTAGTTGAATCCATTGAGGTAGTGGATATAATTAAGGATTATATAAAATTTATCCGTAATTATATTGATTTAAAGAAAATTAAAAATAAAAAATTTAAGGTTTTAGTGGATTCGATGTATGGCTCAGGGGATAGTTTTATGGCCCAGGTGCTTAAGGGCAGTAAAATAAAATTAGAGTTTATGCGTAACACGATTAATCCTTCTTTTGATGGTGGCCGTCCTGAACCGGTAGAGGAAAATTTAGAACAGTTAAAAGCGCGGGTAAAAAATGAAAAGTTTGATTTAGGTATTGCTCTGGATGGAGATGCAGATCGGATTGCGGCCGTGGCTCCGGGTGGCGTATTTATTCATCCCCAGAAGATTTTGGGCCTGTTAGCGTTGCATTTGAATCAGGACCGGCATTGGAGCGGGGGTTTAGTTAAAACTATTTGTGGCTCTACGATGATGGATAATATCGCTAAATTTTTAGGGATTAAACTTTATGAGACTCCTGTTGGTTTTAAATACATCTCGGATCTTATGGAAACCCAGGATATTGTTGCCGGCGGTGAAGAAGCAGGCGGGATGGGAGTTAAGAATTATATCCCTGAGCGCGACGGAACCATGGCCGGGCTTTTGTTAATTGAAATGATGGTTTATCGCAATAAAAATATCCTAAAGATTCTTAATGAAACGGAAAAACAGTTTGGTAAATTTTATTATGTGCGCCAGGATTTTCATTTGGCTAAGCGCGTTGAGCCAAAAAAAGAAAATCTGCCTAAGGAATTATTAGGAAAAAAAGTTGTTGAGGTTAAGGATTACGACGGAATTAAGCTTATTTGCCAGGATCAGAGTTGGCTGATGTTTCGCGGTTCAGGCACTGAGCCGATTATGCGTACTTATGCTGAGGCTAAAAGCCTTGCTCAGGCTAAGAAGTTGTTGGCGCTGGGTAAAGAAATAATTTTAAAAGATGGGGTATAATATCGAGAGGTTTATACTACGAACAAATTCGCATAGAAAGGGGGAGCCAAGTCATGAAATTAAAGCGGTTGACTTTGGCTATTTTGTTTAACGATTAAGATAAAGAAAACAATTAAATATATTACTGTTCAAATTACCGTCATTGCGAGCGAAGCGAAGCAATCTCTCTAACGGGATTGCTTCGGCACTTCGTGCCTCGCAATGACGTGTTAAAAATTATAAGGAGATTTTAAAATGTCAGATTCAAGATCAGAATTAGAGTTATTGTATAACCAAAGTATTAAGGTTTTAAAAGAAGGCCAAGTTGTCAGTGGTAAAATTGTTGAAATTAAAACTAAAGAAGTTTTAGTGGATGTGGGTTTTAAATCAGAAGGTATCGTCCCCATTGCTGAATTCAGCACCGAGGATTTGGAGATTGGCAAAGAGATGGAGTTTTTGCTGGAGACCATGGAAAATGATTTCGGGGTAATGACCCTGTCGCGTGAAAAAGCTATGCGCATGCAGGGCTGGGATAAAATTGTTAAGTTATCTAATGATGGAACATTGGTCGATGGGAAACCGGTAAAGAAGGTTAAGGGTGGGTTCCTAGTAGATATTATGGGGATTGAAGGGTTTTTGCCGAGCTCGCTTTCTTCTTTTAGGAATATTGCGGACAAAGATATCTTGTATAAGATATTCAAGTTTAAGATTGTTAAGGTGAATAATTTACGGCGGAGTATTATTGTCAGCCGCCGCGAGGCAGTGCAGGCGGATCGAGATGTGGCTAAGGGTAAAATTTGGGGTGAATTAAAGATTGGTAATATCTATCCCGGGTTAGTCAAGGCGATTACGGATTTTGGCGCCTTTATTGATTTAGGTGGATTAGATGGCCTGTTACATATTACAGATATGTCTTGGTCCAAGATTAGCCACCCATCTGAAATTGTGGCACTCGGAGATAAGATTGAAGTAATGATCTTAAATCTTGACCAGGCTTCTGGCAAAGTTTCTTTAGGCCTTAAGCAAAGATTGTCTGATCCCTGGAAAGATATTGAAGGCAAGTTTACCATCGGTTCAAAGGTAAAAGGTAAAGTGGTTAATATTTTACCTTACGGAGTTTTTGTGGAGCTGGAAAAAGGGATTGAAGGCTTAATCCATGTTTCTGAAATCTCCTGGACTAAGCGTGTGAATAATCCGGGGGAGATGTTTGCCGTCGGAGACATGGTAGAAACTCAGATCTTAAGCGTAGAAAAAGATTCTCGCAGGATTTCATTGAGTCTAAAACAGTTGGAGCAGAATCCTTGGCTGGAAGCAGAGAGCAAGTATTTGGTGGGCTCTAGCGTGTCCGGTAAGGTGCGCGGTTTCACAGAGTATGGGGCGTTTGTGGAGTTGGATTCTAATCTGGAAGGGATGATTCATGTTTCCGATATTTCCTGGACCAAAAGAATCGGCCATCCTCAGGATGTTTTAAAGAAGGGGCAGAAGATTGATGTTTCTATTTTGTCAGTGGATGCGACAAATCGGCGGATTGCTTTAGGGTTAAAGCAATTGCAGGAGAATCCTTGGGCAAAAATTGCTGAGCGTTATCCGCTGGATACGCAATTAGAGGCAGAGGTTTCCAGCCTTACTGAATTCGGAGTATTTGCTAAGATTGATGATGAGTTGGAGGGCTTGATTTATTCTAGCGAGATTGAAAAAGAAACTGTTGCTAATCTTAAGCCTGGAGATAAAATAAAGGTAAAAGTAATTAAGGTGGATGTGGAGCAGGCAAAGATTGGCCTGACAGCACGGCTATAATTAAAAGGGACCGTTTCTATTTTTATTTGATGGGGGCAGTTCCTAGAAAAATAGAAACGGTCCCAGATTTAAATATGGATATCGAAAAGCAATTAGAAATAATTAAAAGGGGCGCTGTAGAGATAATCTCTGAAGAGGAGCTTCGTAAGAAGCTGGCGCAGAGCATTAAATTTAAGCGCCCCTTAAAAATTAAAGCCGGCTTTGATCCGACGGCGCCGGATTTACATTTAGGCCATACGGTGCTTTTACGCAAACTGCGTCAGTTTCAGGATTGTGGCCACAAGGTTACTTTTCTTATTGGTGATCTTACTGGTCAAATTGGAGATCCTACTGGTCGTTCGGAAAAAAGAAAACGACTTACTACGAAAGAAGTTCTTAGTAACGCGGAATCATATAAGAGGCAAGTTGCTAAAGTTCTAGATATTAATCGTAAAAAACTTGAAATTAGATTTAATAGTGAGTGGTTTAAGAAAATTAATATATTAGGATTATTGGATTTAACAACGCATTCTAGCGTTGCTCAGATGTTGGCCCGAGAAGATTTTAAAAAACGTTATGCCAACGGAGAAGATATTTCTATTCTAGAGTTTTTATATCCTTTGATCCAGGGTTATGATTCCGTAGAACTTAAGGCAGATGTAGAATTGGGTGGGACTGACCAGAAATTTAATCTTTTGATGGGCAGAGAGATACAAAAGGATTATGATCAACCACAGCAGGTGGTTATCACTATGCCGTTACTTGAAGGTACTGATGGCGTGGCCAAAATGAGCAAATCTTTTGGCAATTATATTGCGATCAATGAATCCGCAAAAGAGATGTTTGGCAAGATCATGTCCATTTCTGATGAGCTAATGCTTAAATATTATGAACTGCTTACGGATGAAGATTTGATTAAAGTTAAACAGCTGCACCCTAAAGAGGCAAAAGTTAATTTAGCCAAGATCATAATTGCGCAATATCATTCTGTGCAAGCTGCAGAAAAAGAGGCGGAGGAGTTTAGTCGCGTATTTTCTCAGAAAGAAGTGCCTGCCGATATGCTAAAGTTTAAAACTGATGGCAAGAAGAATATTTTGGCTATACTTGTTGAAAGTAAGCTGGTGGCTAGCGGTAATGAAGCGCGCAGGCTTATTCAGCAGGGGGCAGTTAGTTTTAATGATGTAAAGATCCAAAAAGATGATTTTATCCCGCTTGAACCCGGTATCATTAAAGCCGGCTCCCGCAGATTCCTAAAAATAATATTATGATTTGGACCGTAATCGGCGCGCTAGCAGCTACGCTAACCATGTTTTCTTTTGTTCCGCAGATATTCCGGTCGCTGAAGACCCGCTCGGTTAAGGATGTTAGCCCGGTTACTTTATTTCAACTTTCCGCGGGTGTTTGTGGCTGGTTTATGGAATTGCCCGGAAGGATCCCATAATTATAATTGCCAATATTGTAACTTTAATTACATTGGCGGTGCTTATATTTTTATATTTTAAATATGGCTTGCTTGGCGGCAGGCAAGGAGGTAGCTAAATGAAAGGGATAATTCTGGCGGGTGGCAAAGCTACGCGACTTTATCCGATTACCAAAGGTGTATGTAAGCAGATGCTGCCGATTTATGATAAGCCGATGATTTATTATTCGCTTTCCGTACTGATGTTGGCGGGTATGCGGGAAATTTTGATTATTTCTACGTTTAAAGATTTACCGAGATTTAAAGAGCTATTGGGTGATGGAAAAGAGTTGGGCTTGGAGATTTCTTATGCTGTTCAAAAAGAACCTCAGGGTATTGCTCAGAGCCTAGTGATTGGAGAAAAATTTATTGGTGATGCTAGTGTTTGCCTGGCCTTGGGAGATAATATATTTTATGGTGATCAACTGGTGACATTGGTGCAGGAGGCGGCGAGGCTAAAAGATGGTGCTTTAATTTTTGGTTATTATGTTAAAGATCCACAGCGGTATGGGGTGATTGGCTTTGATAAAGATTCTAATGTAGTTTCACTTGAGGAGAAGCCTAAAAAACCAAAATCTAATTGGGTAACTTGTGGGATGTATTTTTATGATAATCTTGCGTCAAAGATTGCTAAAAAACTAAAACCGTCTAAAAGAAATGAAATAGAAATTAATGATTTAAATAAAGAATATTTAAAACGTGGGTTGCTTAAGGTTAAATTATTGGGCCGGGGATATGCCTGGTTGGATACCGGAACTTATGAATCGCTAATTGATGCCTCAATTTTTATTAAAACCATAGAAGATAGGCAGGGTCTAAAAATTGGTTGTATCGAGGAAATAGCTTATCGTAAGGGGTATATTAATAAGTTGCAATTGCTAAAGCTTGCCGATCAAACACCGACTAGTTATGGTGTTTATTTAAAAAATTTGCTTAAGCATGAATAAAAAGATTTTGATTTTAGGAAAAGGTTTTATGGGCCAAAGGCTGCAAAAAGGCCTGGATTGTAGTATTGATGGCGCTAGGATAAAATGTTTTAGCGATGCTCAAAAGCTGATTAAAAAATATAATCCTAAAGTAATCATTAATTGTATTGGTATTACCGGCAAGCGTAATGTTGATGATTGTGAATTAGAAAAAGATGCAACGTTATTCTCCAATAGTTTTATCCCCTTGATTCTGGCAGAAGTTGCGCTGCGAAATCATCTCAAATTAGTGCAGATTAGTACGGGTTGCATATTTAATTTTGATTATCAAAAGAATTTATCGATAAAAGAAGATGGTGAGGATTATTTTTTTAGGTTATTTTATAGCCGAAGTAAAATTTACGCGGAGAGGGCGATTGAGCCATTAGCCCGGGATTATAATATACTCATTGTGAGAATGCGTATTCCGCTGCTTGATGTTAAGCATCCTAAAAATATTTTAGATAAACTTATTAAGCATGGAAAGGTGATTGATTTAGCAAATTCTGTAACTTATCTTCCGGATGCTATCCAGGCAATCAAGCATTTGATAAAGATTGACGCCCGGGGAGTGTATAATCTGGTAAATAAGGGTGGCCTGCGTTACTCGAGATTGATGCAGGTATATCAAAAGTATGTACCTGCATTTAAATATTCGGTGGTTGACCCAGTTAAGTTGGGCCTAATCAGGACCAACCTGATTTTATCTACTCGTAAGCTTGAAAAATCAGGTTTTAAAGTAAGAAACATTAATTTAGTATTAGATGAATGCGTAAAAGAATACCTAAAATCTTAATTACGGGCGGCGCAGGATTTATCGGTAGCGCTTTTGTAAGGCTCGTCATTGGCAATCCATCTGTCATTGCGAGGCGCGTAGCGCCGAAGCAATCTAATATTGTTATTGTCGACAAACTCACCTATGCTGGTGATCTTCAGCGTCTTGAAGAAATAAAAAATAAATTTAAATTTTATAAAATTGATATTTGCCATAAAAAGCAAATTGATTTAATTTTTGCCAAAGAAAAACCGGAAATAGTTTTACATTTTGCTGCGGAAAGCCACGTGGACCGTAGCATTGATGACGCCACGCCGTTTATCGATACGAACATTAAGGGAACTCAAGTACTTCTGGACGCTAGCCGTAAATATAAAGTAAGTAAATTTATACATATCTCTACGGATGAAGTTTATGGAGAGATCCCCAAGGGTAAATTCAATGAGAATTCGCCAATTAAGCCAAACAGCCCTTACGCGGCTTCTAAGGCGGCCGCAGATCTTTTGGTGCAGTCATATGTTCGAACGTATAAATTTCCTGCTATAATTATCCGGCCATCAAATAATTATGGGCCTTGGCAGTATCCGGAAAAACTTATTCCTTTGGCTATTTTGAGAATATTAAAGGGTGAAAACATTCTAGTTTATGGGCGCGGCCAAAATGTGCGTGAATGGCTTTACGTCGATGATTGCGTGCAAGGTATATTGACAATTATGAATAAAGGCAGAATCGGGCAGATTTATAATTTAGGCAGTGCCTGTGAAAGTAAGAATATGGATACAGTTAAATTATTGTTAAAAATTATGCATGTTAGCCAGGATAGATTTGAGTTTGTTAAGGATCGTTTAGGCCATGATTTAAGATATAGCCTGAATTTTAAAAAAGTTACTCAAGAGCTTGGCTGGAAACCGAGCGCTAAGCTTCTTCAGGGGCTTAAGTTTACAGCGGATTGGTCGCTTAAGCATCAGGCTTGGCTTAAAAGTAAGTTAGGTGATGTGGATAAGTTTTATAAATAATGATAGCGGCCGTTGTCTCGGTTTAAGTTATAGGACATTATGGCGTAATATCTATTGCATTGTCTAGGACATATGGTATACTTATTGTGTAGATTAAATATAGATTATGTCCTATAGGGGAGAAACATGAAACCGGTTTCTATTTCAGATAAAGAGAAATTAGAAAGTATAATTAAACAAGCTAAAATTAGCCGTTCGGAGCTTGCTCGCCTTATTGAGGTAAGTTATAAGACAGTTTATCGCTGGTTAGATAAGTCTGTCCTTCCGCATAGAGCCGAATCCCATAAAATTGATGAATTATTTAAAGAATATGTAGATTTAAGGGAATTAGTAAATAAACTTAAGGTTGATTTAGGTGATCCAATTAAGATGCTTAGGGGTTCTGGGGAGATTCGCGCTAAGTTTATTCTTGAGATGACTTACAATTCAAATGCCATTGAAGGTAGCCGGATGACATTAAAAGAAACTGCGGCGGCGTTTAAAGGTGAAAAAGTAAAGGGTAAGGAAATTTTTGAGGTTTTTGAGGCGGTTAATCATAAAAATGCCTTGGAGTTTTTATTGGAGGAAATAAAGCCGGGTTTTAAAATCAATGAAAATTATATTTTAAAATTACATTCAATTATTATGTATAATTTTAATGATAAGCTTCCCGGTAAATATCGCACGAGGTACGTTAATTTGACGAATACAGAAAAGAAGTTGCCTTCGGCTCAAGCAGTGCCATTGGAAATGCGTAAATTTATAGCTAAAATTAACAGCTATGGTAAGGATCCGATAGGCAAAGTTGCTAGTGATCACTATGTTTTTGAAGCCATACATCCTTTTTTTGATGGAAATGGCCGGGTGGGGAGGCTTATTTTAATTACTCAGCTTTTAAACAAAGGCTATGCTCCTGCCATTATTCAATTGAGTGATCGTTATAAATATTATATGGCTTTAGGTAAAGGAGATCTGGGTGATTTTAAAAACATGGCTCAAATGATCTGCGATAGCGTAATTAAAGGGTATAATTTATTGAGAGGAATATAATGTCCGTTATTATTGTTACAGGTTCTTGTGGTTTAATTGGTTCTGAAACGGTGAGTTTCTTTGCGGCCAAAGGCTTTGATATCGTCGGGATTGATAATAATATGCGCAAAAGCTTTTTTGGCGCAGACGGCTCAATTCTTTGGAATAAGAAACGCCTGCAAAAGCTTTATAAAAATTACCAGCATTATTCTGTGGATATTCGCAATCAGGGTAAAATAAATTCAATATTTAAGAAATACAATAAAGATATCGCTTTGATTGTGCATGTCGCGGCCCAGCCATCTCATGATTGGGCGGTTAAGGCTCCGCTGGTTGATTTTGGAGTTAATGCTCAAGGTACGTTAATTATGCTTGAGGCTCTGCGCAAATTCTCCCCTCAGGCGGTTTTTATTTTTACTTCTACGAGTAAGGTTTATGGTGATTCTCCAAATCACTTGTCTTATATTGAAAATGATCATCGTTTTGATCTGGCGAAGGACCATAGATATTACCAGGGGATCGATGAGTCTATGAGCATTGACAATAGCTTACACTCAATTTTTGGTGCATCAAAAATTGCTGCGGATATTATGACGCAGGAGTATGGGAAATATTTCCAGCTTAAGACAGGAATATTCAGAGGAGGATGCCTGACTGGCCCGGCGCATTCTGGTGCCGAATTACACGGTTTTTTGTCTTACTTAGTTAAATGTGCTGTAACAAAACGTAAATATAGAATTTTTGGTTATAAAGGAAAACAGGTTAGGGATAATATTCATTCATTTGACCTGGTGAGCGCGTTTGACCATTATTTTAAGAATCCGCGTTGTGGCGAGGTTTACAATATCGGCTCTGGCAGGTCAGCAAGTGTTTCTATTTTAGAGGCAATTAAAATGTGTGAGAAATTAACCGGTGAGAAGTTTAATTATGAATATATTGATAACCACCGTATTGGTGACCACATTTGGTGGATTAGTGATGCTTCTAAATTCAAAACGCATTATCCTGCTTGGAGTTGTATGCATGGAGTAGAAGATACAATTAAAGAAATTTATGAAGCCCAAAATCAGCATTCGTAAGCGTTTTATCGTAGCTGAATCAAATTCCCTGGTCCTTGAAACCATCCAAACTGATTCTTTAACTCATCGCCAAAGCCTGCGCATACTTAAACTTAAAGGCACTTGGCGCGCCAATGATTACAATGAACTTTGTTTTGAAGTTACTGGCCACAAAGGCCCACCGGAGACTTATATCTTTAAGGGAAGCTGGAAACTAAACAAATATCAGCAGATTGAATATACATCTGAAGATGGCCGCGACTCATTAACCTTTAAGGGCTATTGGAACATATCTTCAGCTAATTGCCTGGTTTATTTTCTTGAAGGCAGCTCGACTTCGCGTTTTGAATTCAAGGTCCAACTTGAATCACCCACGTTTTATCCAAAAAAAGGAGAGATTCGTTATCGTATTGGCGTAGGCCTGCGTCAAAGTCGCCTGACAGCACCTGGTCAGCTGATTATTCTTTTTGGCGAATGGAAATTCGGCCGCAACTTAGGGTTAACTTTCCAAATGGATTATGGCCAAGGCAATATTAAATCGATAGAATTTGGCGCAACGGTAACTTTTGGCCCTAACAAAGTTATCTTTGCGCTTAAAAATGAATTAGGCAAATCCGTAGGCATAACTCTCATCATGACTCATAAATTCCTAGAGCATCTCGATGCTGAAGTTTTCTTAAGACTAAAATCCCGCCAAAAAGAACAGGCAATTGAAGCAGGTGTCAGTATTCCGTTTTAATTAGGGGACGTTTCTATTTATTATGATTAAGTAGCGGAGGTTTAAACCTCCGCTACAATTATTTTAAAAAATAGAAGCGTCCCCTAATTTTGTGTTATAATTTCTCTATGAATATACGTTTATCTTTAGGTTGTTTTAAAGATCCCAAAGACTCTCGGGATATCCCCATGGGCTTGGTTCTGCCTATAGTTGTTGTCCCAGTCAGTTTTGATTTTACCAAATTAATGAGCCCGGTTAGAAATCAGGGAAGCGAAGGAACCTGTGTGGCGTTTGCCTCGGTTACTGGAGTTAAAGAGTTTCAGGATAAAAAAGAATATCATCGGCTGGAGAGACTTTCACCCCGTTTTCTTTATAATTTGTGTAAAAAATTTGATGGCATTCCTTTTGAAGAAGGCACTTATCCGCGTATTGCGATGAAGGTTTTATTAAATTATGGCGTTTGTCATGAATCATTCTGGCCTTATATTGCGCAGAAAAAAAACCTTCCTCGAGCGGGTGCGGATAAGGATGCCATAAAGTTTAAGATTAAAGCCTATGCCCGAATTAACTCTCAGCTCGAAATGAAACGTAGTTTATTAGTCAATGGGCCTTTTGTGGCGGGAGTAAAGGTCTTTGAATCTTGGTTTACTAAAAAAGTACAAAGTAGCGGCCTGATTCCGATGCCTAAGCCTAAGGAAAATTCAGTTGGCGGACATGCTATCTGTATCGTGGGCTATGATGATAAATTAAGTATCTTTAAATTTAAGAACTCCTGGGGCGCGAATTGGGGAAACAATGGATACGGATATCTGCCTTATGTATACATGAAGAAATACTGTAGTGATGCCTGGAGTGCTACGGATTTGATTGAAAACCCCAAAATTCTTGCAAAGAATCTTGCAAAAACCCATCATATTTCTTGACTTTTCCTCTCGCTTGGTTATAATATTTGTTCAATGACTGAACAGCCCAAAAAAGAAGAAACTCTCTTTATTTTCAAGGAGTTAGAAGCCAACCCAAATGTTACTCAGCGGGATATTTCAGCGCGTTTAAACATCTCTTTAGGTAAAACTAACTATCTTCTACGTGAGCTTATTTTAAGGGGTTCTATCAAAGCCAAAAGTTTTACTATTCACCCCGGAAAACTAAAGAAAATCAATTATTTTTTAACCGAGAAGGGCTTGGAAGAAAGATTCAAGCTTCTTCAACATTTTTTACAAACTAAAGAAGTAGAATACAATCAATTGAAGCAAGAGATGGAGCATTCATTGAGTAGTAAAAGCGGTGCTTAACAGGAGGAACGCATGGAAAACCAACAATACATTCAAAAAGACGAAATCGACATCAAAGAATATGTCAATGTCATAATTAAAAGAAAAAAGTTTATTTTAATCATATTTTTGCTTTCAGTGGTCATTGCTTCCATAGTTAGCCTTCGTATGCCCAAGATTTATGAAATTACTTCTATTATTCAGCTTGGAAGCATTAATGAGCCTTTAATTAACAATGAAGAAGCGAAATCGATAATGCTGAATCAAAATTCACTTTTAACTATAATAAATGATTTAAATCTTAAGATTACTGTTGAGGACCTTAAGAAAATTATTAAAATCAGTGATGTAAAAGGCACCAATTTATTAAAAATAAATATAACTTATCCTAGTATTGATGTGGCTTTTAAGATTAATGATGCCATAGTAAATCTACTTATTGTCCAAGGGCAAAATATGTACAAGGAGCGGGAATTTATTATGAATGGGCGTTTAAAGGAACTACAGGGAGCAGTTAAGAATGCTGAAGAAGATATAGTTAGGACACAAAACCTGATTATGGGTATTCCAAGCTCTAAAGATATTTCGCAAGCAGAAGTATCATCAAGAATGATTATTCTTCAAAATACCCTTCCTCAATATGAAAATAATCTTACTAATCTTAGAAACCAAAGAAATGACTTTCAAATTTTACTTGCTAATTCTAAGGATTTTAAGGTTTTCGATGCGCCAATTAAGACTACGAATTCCGTAGGGCCTAATAAGGTACAAAAAGTTTTTATTGCTGGGATGCTCAGTTTAATGTTGGGTGTATTTTTAGCTTTTTTTATGGAATTTTGGAATAAAAATAAAGAAAAATGAAAAATTACTGTTTAGCCATAATCCCGGCGCGTAGCGGTTCAAAGGGGATAAAGGATAAGAATATTAAAAGATTAAACGGCAAGCCTCTGATTTATTATTCCATCAAAGAAGCGAAAAAATCTAAATTTATTGATAAGCTTATTGTTTCTACTGATTCAAAGAAAATAAAAACTATTGCTTTACAGTTAGGAGCAGAAGCTCCTTTTTTGCGTCCCAAGAATTTAGCGACAGACAAAACTGGTATGTATCCGGTAATAAGGCATGCAGTTGATTACCTTGAAAAGAAGGGGGAAAAGTTTAATATCATTCTAATTCTGCAGCCGACCTCCCCGTTAAGAACAGCTATTGATATTGATAAAGCTGTAGTTAAACTTATAAATTCTAAAGCTGATTCTGTAGTAAGTCTTTGTTTAGCGGAACATTCTCCTTATTGGATGCGCATCATCAAAAAGGATAAAGTCCATCCATTTATTAAATCGCGGCAATACTTGCGTAGACAGGATTTACCTAAAGTATATAGAATGAATGGAGCTATCTATGTGTTTAAGCGCAGTGTCTTGATTAATCAAAAAAGTATTTTAGGTAAGGACACAAGGCCATTAATAATGACGCCTGAAAATTCTATTGATATTGATACTGTGACAGATTTAGAATTTGCCGGGATAGCATTAAGAAAGAGGCTTAAAAATTAAAAATGAATAAAAAAAATAAAAAATCAGTTATGGTAACAGGCGCAGGCGGATTTATCGGCAGCCATCTGGTTGATAGGTTGGCAGCTCTGGGGTATAAAGTGAAAGCATTTGTGCATTATAATTCAAGGAATTCATGGGGTTGGCTGGAAAGCTCAATGTATAAAGATGAAATAGAAGTAATTTCTGGAGACATTCGGGATGCTGATATCGTACGCCTGGCGATGCACAAAGTAGATACTGTTTTTCATCTGGCAGCACTAATCGGTATTCCTTACTCTTATTATTCTCCTGAAGCGTATGTTGAAACGAACATAAAAGGGACGCTTAATGTTTTGCAGGCAGCAAAAGATCTTGGCGTTAGTAGAATTATTCATACTTCTACGAGCGAAGTTTACGGATCTGCACAGTTCGTCCCGATTACTGAAGCTCATCCGGTGAATCCGCAATCGCCTTATGCAGCAACTAAGTCTGCTGCTGATTTTATAGCGTTGTCATTTTACCGTTCTTTTGATCTACCAGTTGCTGTTGTTCGTCCGTTTAATGTTTACGGTCCACGTCAGTCAGCGCGAGCGATAATTCCCACAATTATTACGCAGATTCTTAGTGGTAGAAAGAAAATAAAACTTGGAGCCTTGTCTCCAACTCGTGATTTAACTTATGTTGAGGATACAGTTGAAGGTTTTATTTGCTGTATGAAAAGTTCGGCAGCTATTGGCGAAGTTATTAATCTTGGCAGCAACTCGGAAATTTCGATTAAAGAATTAGTTGGCTTGATTACTAAATATTTGGGAAGTAGTGCCAAGATTGAATCTGAGCTTCAACGTAAGAGACCGCAGAAAAGCGAAGTCAAAAGATTATTGGCTGATAATTCAAAAGCCAAAAGAATTTTTAAATGGACTCCGAAATATACTCTGGAAAAAGGACTGCACAAGACAATCGAATGGTTTAAGAAAAATAGAAATATTTATAAGGACGGAATTTATAATATATAAAATTATGAAAAGCATACCGTTATCTGTACCGAATTTAGAGGGTAAAGAGTTAGAATATGTTAAGCGCTGTATAACTTCTAACTGGGTATCTTCTGCAGGAAAATTTGTTACGGATTTTGAAAAAGCCATTTCTAAATACACCGGCTCGAAATTTGCTATTGCTTGTGTAAATGGAACTTCTGGTTTGTATATTGCGCTTAAAGTTTGCGGTATTAGGCCTAAAGATGAAGTAATTGTTCCTACGCTTACATTTATTGCTACCGTTAATGTTATTAAATACGCTGGTGCGGAACCGATTTTCATGGACTGTGATGATTATATGAATATCGATCCTGAGAAATTAAGCGAATTCTGCAGACATGAATGCCGGCTCACTAAATCGGGGCTGCAAAATAAGAAGACCGGTAAAACTATCCGGGCAGTTATTCCTGTCCATATTTTCGGTAACCCCTGCAATATGGAAAAGATTACGAGCATTGCCCGAAAATACCATTTAAAAGTTGTTGAAGATGCTACTGAAAGTCTAGGTTCATACTATACTGCCGGTATTTTTAAAAATAAGTTTACCGGGACCGTTTCCGATGTGGGCGTCTATTCTTTTAATGGTAACAAAATAATTACCTCAGGTGGCGGGGGAATGATTGTAACTAATAACAAAGCCTTGGCTGATAAAGTCCGATATTTAACTAATCAGGCTAAGGATGACCCTGTAAAGAGCATTCACAATGAAATAGGTTATAACTTTCGTTTGACAAATTTACAGGCGGCTTTAGGTTTGGCGCAACTGGAACGGTTAAAAAGTTTTATAAAGATTAAAAAGAAAAATTATAAATTATATCATGAACTTCTTAGAGGAATAAAGGGTCTTAAGATTTTAGGTATTCCGGAAGGAACAGCACCCAACTATTGGTTTTATTCTCTGCTTATTAATAAGGGTGAATTTGGTATGAATAGGGATGCAGTTATGAAGCGCTTGCAGTTAAAAGATATTCAAACCAGACCTATATGGCGATTAAATCATCTTCAACGGCCTTATAAGAGTAATCAGAAATATAAAATTGAAAAAGCTCCTAGGTTCTGGAGAGATGTTTTGAATTTTCCTTGTAGCACAAATCTGGAAGTAAATCAGATAAAATATATTGTTTCGGTTATACGGGATTTACAGGGGGATAATTAAAATGGAAAGGCTTAAGAGGATACTTATAAGTCCGGAACAAACGATCAAACATGTATTAAGGCATATGGATACGGTCGGAGAAAAGACCATGTTTGTCGTTGATAAAGAAACCCGGCTTTTGGGAACCGTTACAGATGGAGACATCAGAAGATGGATCCTTAAAGGTAAGAGCTTGCTTGTAGCTGTTTCAAATGTCATGAATTCTGCGCCTTTGAGTTTGAAAGAGAATTATGAGCAGGAAATCGCCAAAGCTATCATGGTTAATAAAAAGGTTGAATGTTTGCCGGTTATAAATAGCGATAAAAACGTTGTTGCTGCTGTTTGGTGGGTGGATCTTTTTAAGAATAAGCAGAAGACACTAAAATCATTAAATACGCCAGTAGTGATTATGGCCGGAGGAGAAGGGGCTAGGCTACACCCTTTTACCAAGATTATTCCAAAGCCCTTGATGCCGATCGGAGATAAGCCGGTTATTGAAGTAATTATTAATAGGTTTTTTGATTACGGATGCAATGATTTTTATCTTTCATTAAACTATAAGTCAAATATAATCAAGGCATATTTTAACGATACTGATCACAAATATAAAATCAATTATATCTTAGAGACTAAGCCCTTGGGTACTGCTGGCAGCCTTTATTTGCTTAAAAAGCATATCAAAAAGACATTTTTTGTAAGTAATTGCGATATTCTTATTGAGGCTAATTACGCGGATATACTTAAATTTCATAAGCAGAAAAAAAATAAGATCACCTTGGTCAGTTCAATGAAGAATTTTACTATCCCCTACGGAGTATGCGAAATTGAAAAAGGGGGGATACTGAATAATATTCGCGAGAAGCCAGAGTACGATTTTCTAGTAAATACAGGAATGTATGTTTTAGAGAAATCGGTTATTAATGATGTTCCCAAGAATCAATTTTATAATATTACAGACCTTATAAATGATTATCTTGGTCGTGGTGAAAAAGTGGGGGTTTATCCGGTTTCGGATAAATCCTGGCTGGACATGGGGCAATTTGAGGCCCTTCAGGAAACCTTTAAAAAGTTTGAAATCTAACCTAAGAAAATGAAAAGAAAAATATTGCTTATTGGCGGTGGCGGTCATTGCAGGGTAATCCTAGATTTGCTTTTTAGTATTAAAAATTATGAAATAGCTGGCATAGTTGATTTAAAAGCGCAGCTGGGGAATAAAGTTTGTGGAGTTCCAGTTATTGGAACCGACGATAATTTGGCTAAAATTTTCAAATCAGGGATAAAAGATTGTTTTATTTCGGTAGGAAGCATCGGTATTCCCAGATTACGCATTAAGTTATGTAAGCTTGCTAAAAAAATCGGTTTTAGATTTCCGAATTTAATCAGCCCTTTGGCTGTAATATCTCCCAGTGTTATTTTAGGGCAAGGCAATTATGTCGCCTCGGGAACAATTATTAATTCTGGCGTTAAAATCGGCGATAACTGTATTATTAACACAGCCGCAATTATCGAGCATGATTGTGAGATAGGTGATTTTGTTCATCTTTCTCCTGGATCTTTATTAAGCGGAGGCGTCTGGGTAGGCAAAAATAGCCATATTGGTATAGGAAGCATTATTACTCAAGATGTGAGAATTGGCGAAGAGTCATTAGTGGGGGCTGGAAGCGTGGTTACCAAGAATGTTCATAGTAGGGTTATTGTCTATGGAAATCCTTGTAAAGAAATAAGAAAAAATGCCTAAAGTATTCATTATTGCTGAAGCTGGGGTAAATCATAATGGTTCATTAAAAACTGCTAAGCGGCTTGTTGATGCAGCGGTATATGCAGGTGCAGATGCAGTTAAATTCCAGAGTTTTAAGGCGGAATCATTAGCTTCGAAATATTCACCTAAAGCTGTATACCAGGAAAAAGCTACAGACAAGAATGAAAATCAACTTGAAATGCTTAAAAAGTTAGAGCTGGATGCTAAGGCGCATAAAGAGTTACTTAGTTATTGCCGGAAGAAAAGAATCATATTTCTTTCTTCGGCATTTGATTTAGAAAGTATTGATCTGTTGGTGGGTTTGGGGCTAAGAACTTTTAAAATACCTTCCGGCGAAATAACCAATTTGCCTTATCTGCGCAAGATCGGGTCTTTAGGCAAAAAAATTATTATGTCTACCGGGATGTCTTCGCTATCTGAAGTAAAAGTCGCTTTAAGCGTTTTAATAAAGAGCGGTACAAAAAAGAAAAATATTGTAGTTTTGCATTGTAATACTGAATATCCTACGCCCTTTAAAGACGCTAATCTGCTGGCCATGGTTACCATGAAAAACACACTGGGCGTAGCGGTGGGCTATTCCGATCATACCCTGGGGACAGAAATTGTGTTTGCCGCAATAGCCTTAGGCGCCAGCGTGATTGAAAAACATCTTACTCTTGATAAAAATATGACTGGGCCTGACCATAGGGCTAGCCTTGAGCCGGAAGAATTAAAGTACATGATAAAAGCTGTGCGTAATATTGAGGAAGCTATGGGGTCCGGTGTTAAGCGGCCTTCGCCATCCGAAAGGGCCAATATTAATGTGGTTCGGAAAAGCATTGTTGCCAGGGCAAATATTAAAAAAGAGGAGTATTTTACTGAAAAAAATATTGCTGTTAAAAGGCCGGGCACAGGGATAAGCCCTATGCGCTGGGATTTTCTGTTGGATAAGATTGCAAAGAAAAATTTTTATCAGGATGAGATAATCAGGATATGAAAAAGACTATTTGTGTTATTACGGGGAGCAGGGCTGAATATGGGCTGCTTTATCCTTTGATTAAGGTTCTTTCGTTAACAGCCGCATTTAAGTTGCAAATAGTGGCTACCGGGATGCATCTATCTTCTGAGTTTGGTTCCACTTATAAAGAGATTGAGGCTGATGGGTTTAAAATCGCAAAGAAAATCAGGGTTTTATCCACTCAAGATTCAGCGGTTGCGATTACTAAGTCGATTAGCCTAGGTTGTGCGGGTTTCGCGGATGCTTTTAAAAGTTTAAACCCGGATATGGTTATTGTATTGGGGGATAGGTTTGAAATTTTTGCTGCAGCAATATCCGCTTTCATCGCTAATATTCCGATAATTCATTTGCATGGCGGAGAATTGACTGAAGGGCTTATTGATGACGCCATAAGGCATTCCATAACAAAAATGAGCCTGTTACATTTTGTTTCAACAGAAGTTTATAGAAGGCGGGTCATTCAGCTTGGAGAGGAGCCGAATCGGGTTTTTAATGTGGGCGCATTAGGCATCGATAATATCAGGAATCTTGACTATATATCGAAAAAGGATTTAGAGCGAAACTTAAATTTTGAATTTGGAGCAAAGTCAATACTTGTAACTTTTAATCCTGTGACATTGGAGAAGAGAAGTTCTAAGGTTCATTTTATGGAGATTTTATCCGCCTTAGAAGCGCGCAAAGATTTAAGAGTAATTTTTACAATGCCAAATTCTGATACCGATGGCCGCATTATCATAAAGCTTATCCATAATTTTGTAAAAAATAATTCGCAGCGTGCCGTGGTTTTCGTTTCGCTAGGAAGGGTCCGGTATCTTTCCACATTAAAATATATTGATGTGGTATTGGGAAATTCTTCAAGCGGGATAATTGAAACTCCGTCTTTTAAGAAGCCAACGATAAATATTGGCGATCGTCAACGGGGCAGGTTAAAGGCAGGTAACGTTATTGACTGCCTCTCTAAAACGCCAGCTATTTTGGCTGCACTGAACAAGGTTTTTTCTGCGGAGTTTAAGCGAAGATGCGGTAATCTAAAGAATCCTTATGGAGATGGCCGGACGGCAAAAAGAATTGTTAGAATAATTGAAAGAAAGCAAAAGGTAATCACGGAGATGAAAAAGAAGTTTTTTGATATAAAATTCAATATATGAAGATAGTTTTTATAGGTACGGTAAGATTTTCGGAAATAATGTTAAGGAAATTAGTTGGTTTGAAAGCTGAGGTGGCGCATGTTTTTACCAAGCAAGCTTCAACCCTTAATTCCGATTTTACTGATTTGAGAACATTCTGCAGAGAAGCCGGTATTCCCTATAGCTATGTTCGATCCATTAATCTAAAGCAAAACATAGATTTGATTAAAAACATAGCGCCAGATGCAGTATTCTGTTTTGGCTGGTCGGAATTACTTAAGCCGGAATTATTGCGTATTCCTAAAATGGGCGTTATTGGGTACCATCCGGCATTGCTTCCGCAAAACCGCGGCCGCCATCCGTTGATTTGGGCCTTAGTCTTGGGCTTGCGGGAAACAGGGTCAACCTTTTTCTTTATGAAAAAAGGAGCGGATAACGGAGATATTTTGTCTCAACGTAAAGTAAGGATTTCTTATCAAGATGATGCCGCAAGCTTGTATATTAAGATAGCTTCTTCGGCGGCTCAGCAACTAACGGAGTTCTTGCCGTTATTGAAGGGTAATAAAATTATCAAGATAAAACAAAATAACGTTAAGGCAACTTATTGGCGTAAAAGAACAATAAATGACGGGGTAATTGATTGGCGGATGTCCTCGTTTTCTATATATAATCTAGTAAGGGCGCTAACTCATCCGTATCCTGGCGCGCATTTTATATATAAGGGCGAAGAGGTTAAGGTTTGGAATGCTAAGGAAGTAAAACTTTTCGGGTGTGCCAACATAGAGCCGGGGAAAGTACTCCGGGCTTATTCTAAAAAGAGGTTTTTGATTAAAGCCGGGGATAATTGCATTTTGATTAAAGTAGATGTGGATTTGCCTATCAACAAGGGGGATTATCTATGAAGATATTAGTTATTTCGCCGCATCCTGATGATGAAACTTTAGGTGCCGGAGGTTCTCTTTTAAAATTTAAGAAAGAAGGCAATAAGATATTCTGGCTTAATTTTACCGATATGAGCCAGGAATATGGATATCCTGCTAATGAGGTGAATAGAAGAAGGTGCCAAATAAAGAAAGTAATAAAAGCGTATTTTTTTGATAAGTTTTATAATTTTGCTTTAAAGCCCTGCAGCTTGTCAGAGTATCCTAAAGCAGAATTGATTGATAAAGTAAAAAATATATTGAATACTGTAAAACCCTCGGTTATTATTCTGCCATTTAAAAGTGATGTACATTCTGATCACAGGATTGTTTTCGAAGTTGTGTATTCATGCACAAAGGTTTTTCGTATGCCGTTCATTAAAGAAGTCCTTATGATGGAAATTTTATCTGAAACTGATTTTGCTAGTAGTGAAAACGGGTTTGTTCCAAATTATTTTATCGATATCTCTGAATTTATGAGTAAAAAAATAAAAATAGTCAGAAACTATAAGAATGAATTGGGCCCTGTTCCTTTTCCACGTAGCGTTGATAATATTCTCGCACTGGCTACATATAGAGGCGCAACTGCTGGTTGCCGTTTTGCTGAGGCCTTTATTTTACTTAAAAAAATTGGATAAATAATGATTAAAGGATCAATAAAAGTATTAACCGGGAACATCATTTCATACCCTTTTAATATTGCAAAGGTATTTATAATTGCTAGGGCTTTGGATCCGGCAATCTATGGCGTGTTTAATTTATTTACAGTAATTCTTTCTTATGGTCTTTGGTGTGAGTTAGGGATACTTTCTGGTATGGATAAAACAATCCCTTTTTTAAGAGGGAAATTAAATTATGAAGAAGTCGCCAATGTAAAGAATGTAGCATTTACCTGGTTTAATATTGCGTATTTAGCTTTGGCCGTAACTTTATTAGTAGTATCATTTTTCCCGTTTTTCTCGCATTCAAGCGAAGTTAATGTAGGCGTAAGGTTATTGTCAGTATTAGTTTTTACGTCTGCACTGCAAAATTTTTATCTGACGGTGTTAAGAGCAGATAAAAAATTCGGTACCATAGGCATAACAAATGCGGTATTGGCAGTTTCTTCGGTCTTACTGTTGCTTCTGGCTTATAAATCTGTTTTTAATAAATTATATGCTACGCTGGTAGCTTTAATTATGGCATATGCAATCTCTCTCCTATTTTGTATGTTACGTTCAAAACTGACCTTTAAAATTAATTTGAGCGTCAGCAGGTTAATAAGGATTATTCATACGGGTTTTCCTTTGGTTATTATCGGTATTGGGTTTACGATATTCACGAGTATTGACCGCTGGGTGATTGCAAAATACTTGGAGAAATCCCAATTAGGTTATTATGCTTTTGGTGTATCAATTTCGAATCTTTTATTTGGGATGATGTCTGTATTTGCTTATGTAATTTTTCCGTTGATACGCGAAAAGTTTGGTAAAGATAATGACCTGCTAAAATTTAAATTGTATATTCATAAAGTAATGGCATTAATGAGCTATATTGTTGCCTTGACCAGTTGCCTTTTGATAGCATCTCTGCCGTTTATGTATAAAACTTTTTTTTATAAGTATCTAGCGGGAATAAAATCGGCTAACTTCATAATTATCGGGGTATTTTTTATTTCTTTGGCAACAATTACTGGAAATTTTCTGGTGGCAGTAAATAAACAGAGGGTTATTATC
This sequence comes from uncultured Planctomycetales bacterium, assembly GCA_964359035.1. Classification (GTDB taxonomy): domain Bacteria; phylum Omnitrophota; class Gorgyraeia; order Gygaellales; family Profunditerraquicolaceae; genus UBA6249. The sequence continues at coordinate 5,679 of CAYHRM010000001.1, read as the reverse complement.
CTGGCTCAAGCTATTGGAATTATCCTGATGTTAACCGGGAATTATTTTGTCATAAAATTTACAAATAATATAACCGGCGTTGCTGTTGTAACCGCGTTTTTGTTTTCTCTTTATAGTATATTCATCATTTCTTGCGCATTCAGGTATGTTGGGGACGGTTATCTTGAAATATTTAAGTCGATTTTTAGACTGTTTTTGCCGTTTATCTTGGGTGGGGTAATAATAATTTTGTTAAAATTATTATTTAATATTTTAAATTACTCAGAATTTATTATGGCTTTTATCAGCGCTTTGGTAATAACCCTTATTTTTGCGGCATTGTTTCAGGCGCAATATAAGGGGATTTTTACAACGATTAAAACCTTATTAAATAAAAAAAGTGAGATAGTTTTATAATGAAAATACTTCTTATAAATCTTCCTAATAGGTATCAAGATAAAACCCGTAAAGAAGTTTTCTTTCCTGTGGGTTTAGGATACGTAGCCGGGGCAATTCTAGAAGCAAGGCATGAAGTTGAGATTCTGGATATTTATGCTTTGGGTTTATCGGATGAAAAAGTTATGAGCATTATTAAGGATAATGTGTTTGATGTTATAGGCATCAGTGCTATGAGCACACAGTATAAATACGTCAAATGGTTGGCATCAAAAATTAAAGAATTGCATAAAGATAAGGAAATAATTCTTGGTTGGGTATTGGCAACGTATAGCGCTAAGATTGTTCTTGAGACTACGGATGTGGATATATGCGTGATAGGCGAAGGTGAAAATACTATCAAGGAATTATTGGCAAATTTAAATAATCTTTCCGGAGTAAAGGGTATTGCCTATAAGAGCGGCGTTGAGATAGAGGTAAATCCTCCGAGGGAATATATAAAAGATTTGCATAGTTTGCCCCGTATTCCATATGAAATATTCCCGATGGATATCTATATCGATAAACTTTCGCATTCCGGGTTAAGCCAGGGCCAAAAGACATTGAATATATCATGTGGCAGAGGATGCCCTTATGAGTGTACTTTTTGTTCCAAATCATTTTCCGGTATCAGGCTAAGGCCGATAAAGGATATTATGGAAGAAATCTCATTTCTTAAAACCAAATACGGAGTAAGGCGGATTTTTTTTAGCGATGAATTATTAATTACTAATAAAAACAGGATATTGGAGATTTGCGAAAATATTTCTCCTTTAAAGGTTAGCTGGAGTTGCCAGGGAAGAATTAATTTAATTGATGAAGAGATCCTAAGAAAGATGAAACAGTCTGGATGCACCTCAATCGGATATGGCATAGAATCAGCCAGCCAAAAAATTTTGAATGCCATGAATAAAAAGATTGAAATAAAGAAAGCAGAAGAAATTATCAAATTTACCAAGAAGGCTGGATTAAAACCGGTTTTACAATTTACATTTGGGTATCCTGGGGAAGATATGTTAACGATCAAAGAAACAATTGAATTTTTTAGAAGAGTTGATGAGCCTTTCGTTGAATTTTCGCCCATAACGCCATTGCCGGGAAGCCCGCTTTGGGATGATTGTGTTAATAACAAAATAATTAAAGATGAGGTAACTTTTCTCGAAAATCTCGAAGGCGGATATATGTCTGATGCCCCTACTCTGGTTAATTTTACTTCTTTTGAACCTGAAGAATTGAATAGATTAAGGATTTGGTCGGAAAATAGAATACGATTAAATTATATGAAAAAACATCCTTTATATGCTTTAGGTTTAGTGAAGAATAAACTAATTAATGAGGGGATAAGCGGCACTTATAAAAAATTTACGACATTATTGAAAGGAATATCATATGTATAAAAAAGCACTAATCACCGGGATAACGGGGCAGGACGGTTCTTACCTTGCCCAATTTTTACTTAATAAAGGTTATAAAGTATATGGTACTTACCGCAGGCTTTCTTCTCCTAATTTTTGGAGGCTACAGTATTTAAATATTTTTGATAAAATTGAACTAATCCCGGCAGAACTTTCAGATAGCGCTTCTTTGTTTGAAGCAATTAGAATTTCTGGACCGGATGAGATATATAATCTTGCTGCCCAGAGTTTTGTCGGCGCATCTTTTGAGCAACCGATTAATACTACGGATGTTTCTGGTATGGCGACAACTAGGATTCTGGAAATAATCAGGCAGATAAACCCCAAAATTAAATTTTATCAGGCTTCTACAAGCGAATTATACGGTGGCATTTATGATTATAAGCAAAATGAAGAAGTTCCTTTTCATCCGCGGAGTCCTTATGCGGCTGCTAAGTTGTATGGCTACTGGACAACTAGGATTTATCGGGAGGCTTATGGTTTGTTTGCGGCCAATGGGATTCTTTTTAATCACGAGTCTCCGTTAAGGGGGCTGGAATTTGTAACCCGTAAGATTACTAATGCGGTTGCCAAGATTCAACTTGGGTTTAGTAAAAATATAACATTGGGTAATATTAATGCGCAAAGAGACTGGGGTTTTGCTGTAGATTATGTGGAATCAATGTGGATGATTTTACAACAGGATAAACCTCAGGATTTTGTAATTGCCACAGGACAGATGCATTCCATAGAAGAGCTTTTAGACGTTGCTTTTAAACATGTTAATTTGGATTATAAAAAATATATCGTGATTGATAAAAAGTTTTTTAGACCTTTAGAGGTTCATAAGCTATGTGGTGATTCTACAAAAGCAAAAAAGATTTTAGGTTGGACTCCTAAAGTTGCGTTTAAGCAATTAGTTGAAATAATGGTTAAGGAGGATATTAAGCGCTGGGAAGGATGGCAAAAAGGAGAGCGGTTTCCGTGGGATGCGATAAATTATCCGGATGAAAGAAAAACGTTGTCTCGCTATATTAGTATAGATGATTGAGAGAATTGTATATCAAAATAAATTAATCGCAATAATTCTGCGGAAAGATTTCCATAATGAAGGAATTTCTTTCCTTACGGATAACAACGCCCAATTGCAATTGGGTTATTTGAGCCACCCGGCAGGGCATGAGGTGAAACCGCATATCCATAAGCTTGTGACCAGGAATACTTTGGGAACCCATGAAGTGCTTTTTGTTAAAAGCGGAGTAATCGAGATTGATTTTTATTTAGCTGATAAAACTTATCTGGAGAGCAGAAAATTATCGGCTGGAGATGTAATTTTATTGGTTGAAGGAGGTCATGGAATTAAGATTTTGGAAGCAGCTACGATTATTGAAGTAAAAAACGGTCCTTATATTGAGGATAAAGAAAAGTTCCAGAAGGAAAAGGATTAATCGTTATGATACCGGTAAATCAGCCATTATTAAACGGACGCGAAAAAGAATTATTAGCCGAATGTATTAATTCAGGGTGGATATCTTCTGACGGACCTTTTGTCTGTAAATTTGAACAATTGTTTTCTTCTTATATCGGAGTAGATTACGGAATAGCTGTTTGTAATGGTACAGCAGCTCTTGAAACAGCTTTGTTTGCTGCAGGTATTGGTAAAGGAGATGAGGTTATTTTACCATCTTTTACTATTATTTCATGTGTCTTAGCAATCTTACGACTAGGAGCTATTCCTGTTTTGGTTGATGCTGAGTCGGATACTTGGAATATGGATGTAACGCAGATTGAATCAAAGATTACTCGTAAGACCAAGGGGATAATGCCTGTTCATATTTATGGCCATCCGGTGGATATGGATCCGGTTATGCAAATAGCCAAAAAACATAATTTGATTGTTATTGAAGATGCCGCAGAAGTTCACGGAGCAGAGTATAAGAACAGAAAGTGCGGCAGTATCGGCGATATTGCCGCATTCTCATTTTTTGCGAACAAAATTATTACTACCGGTGAAGGCGGGATGGTCATTACGAGGAATAAGAAGATGTCAGAAAGGGCCAAATCATATCGAAATCTTTGTTTTAAGCCAGAAAGAAGATTCTATCATACAGAATTGGGTAATAATTACCGGATAACCAATTTGCAAGCGGCAATTGGCGTGGCTCAAATGGGGCGGATTGATGAATTTATTAAAATCAAGAGAAGACTGGGGCAATATTATAAAAAGAGATTTTCTTCGATTAAAGGAATAAAAACACAGGTTGAAAAATCTTGGGCTAAAACTGTTTACTGGATGTATTGTATAGAATTAGCTGATTGTTTAGGTATTAATGCGGATGAGATGATTACTGCGCTTAAACAAAGAGGCATTGAAGCACGGCCATTTTTCATCGGGATGCATCAGCAGCCGGTTCTGCAAAACTTAGGTTTATTTAAGGGCCAAAATTATCCAGTAACAGAAAAAATCTCGGCGCAAGGTTTATATTTACCATCTGGACTTGCGCTTAAAGAAACACAAATAGATGAGGTCGTTTCGGCGGTAGAGGCAATTATATCTGAGAAGCGGGGATAATGAGTAATACTAAAGAATGGTGGGAAGGCTTTTGGTCAAAACAATCTTCTTCAGCTGTATTTACTGAAAGCATTTGCCATCCGTATAGTGATTTAGTCCGCAGAATGGCCTGCGAATACTGGTTTGATATATTTGTAAAGTTAGCTTCTGGAAAAAAAATGCTTGAATGCGGATGCGGCAGCGCCAATGTTTCTGGGTATATGGCCCAGCGCGGTTACCAATGTACTTTGCTTGACTATTCTGAAACGGCACTGAAACAAGCCGAAGCTAACCTTAACCGGTTATTTTTAGGAGCTCGGTTTATTATTTCAGATATGAACAATCTTTGTCTTAAGGAAAAGCAATTTGATATAGTTTTTAGCGGAGGGGTATTGGAATTTTTTGATAATGCTCAAAAACCAATTGATGAAATGGTGCGTGTTTTAAAGCCGGGGGGAATCTTTGCGGCTAACTTGGTACCAAATAAATTTAGTATTCAGACGATAGCAGATGTTGAGAGGACCGTTGCTTGTTCAGCAATGAATTTATTTAGAGGAAGATTTAATGATGTTTTTAGAATGGTCAGAAACATTCCCACTGATTATAAGGTGAGTGCATTACCTTTAAAGGGTTATCTTGACATGTGTAGAAATGCCGGATTAAATTCTGTGGTTGGTTTAGTCACTTCACCTTTTCCCGTTTTGGCTTTACCGCTTTCGCTTCAAAGAGTTTATGTTAACCTGATGCAGAAGCTTACTCCATATTGGCGTAAATTCAATGCAACTAAAAATTTATTTACCAAAAACTTAGGAATAACTTATACAATTTACGGAATCAAAGCATAATTAAGAGGAAGAAATGAGAATAGGAATTGATGCTAGATGCCTGGAATGGAATATCGGAGGAGTTACTAGGTATTTAATTAATATGCTCAAACTATGGCCTCGGATGTCGAAAAAACATAGGTATGTGCTATTTTTTCAAAACCGTATTCCGTCCGATGTATTCTTGAAAAACAGTTTATTTGAGAGCGTATTAATTAAAGGTCCGAAATTATTGAAAAGCCGCAGAATCCTAGGAGAACAGCTACTTATGCCTTTTGCGGTTAAAAAAGCAAAACTGGATTTGTTTTTTGCGCCTTGGTATTCGGCTCCGCTGTTATCGTATTGCCCCAAGACCGTTATTGGCTGCTGGGATGTTTCTTGTAATTCCCATGCTTCGCATTACAGCATTCCGGAAAGGATATCTTTCGGATTTTTTTCTCCTAGCTCATGTCGGAAAGCCCAAGGCATAATTACTTGTTCTCATTATGACTCTCGA